>JBGSHR010000069.1:0-2634 GCA_041752155.1 Thiobacillaceae bacterium
CCACGGGCTGGGGCGGCAACCGGGCCAGGGCGGTGAGCAGGCTGGCGCCGCTGCGAAACAGAAAGCGCTTGCCCCTGCCGGCGGCCTGCTTGAGCTGCGCGGCAAAGTGGTCCAGATCGGCCTGGGCCTCGGCATCCACCACGCAGCACTGATTGCCCGTCAGCGCCAGGAGCCGGGGCATGACATCGCCGCGCACGTCGGCGAGGAGGAAACGTTGCACCGCGTCCGCCTTGATGCGGCCGCGAGTTTTCTCCTCCACGTACTCGGGCAGATAGCTATGGGTGTAGCCAAACACCGAGTCGCGCGCGAATTCGGTCTCATGCACCGGCACGGGTTTTCCGTCCACCATCAGGTAATGCACGCTGTCTCGGGTGACGCGGCCGCCCTCGAAGAACGCCGGCACCAGGAAGTGAGCGTCGAAGGGGCCGAGTTCCTCGGCCATGACGTCGGTCTCCACCGGATAGTGTCCGCGCAAGGTCGAGTCTGAGCGGCTGACGAACAGGGCGTTGATGTGCTGGCCCGCCTGGGCCAGGCTGTCCAGCACCCGGTGCAGTTTCCAGCAGACCTCCCGGGTGATCGCCGCCGCCCGCGTCGCATCCATGCCCCGGGTGTTGGTGAGCACGAAGAAGAGGGGCGAAGGGTCCAGCAGCGCCTGCTTCAGGGTGGCCTCGTCCCAGCGCGTGATCAGCAGACAGGAATGCACCGTCTGGGAGCCGGTGGGGTCGTCATCGAGGACGATGATCTTGGTGTCGGTCATGGCAACCTCATATCGTGTGGCGTGGGCCCGCTTTCTCCCTCAATGGGGAAGCGGGAGGGGAGTTGGGCTGCGGGCGACGCATGCACGCATCCCATCCCCACCTTGCCCCTTTTCAAAGAGAGGGGTCAGGCGCGCAAGGCCTTCACCCGATCCACCATCCTGGCCGCGGTGATGCCGTTGAAGTCCATGATCTCCGCCGGGCTGGCGGTGGTTTCGCCGCGTTTCCAGGCGAAGGTGTCGCGCTTCGCGGCGCGGCTGCGCAGCAGCACCGGCTCCAGGGAGGCGGAGGGGCCGCCGCTCACGGCCATGAGCAGGTCGCCGTCGAACAGGGCGTTGAACCGGTCGTCGTCCATGAAGGCGTTGTCGGGTTCGGAGACCGTGTCCCAGGCCACGTCAGTGGGGCGGTACAGCTGACGCGGGTTGACCACGGCGACGATGCGCACCCGGTAGCCCTCCGCCTCCAGCTTGTCCTTGGCCTCGAACACGGGCAGGTAAACCATGTCGCCGGTGACGGCGAACACCACCGTACCCTTGTCTCCAGTCTTGCTCTCATAAATCGTGGCCGCGCCCTTCTGCACCGCGTCCCGGGCCTCGTCCATGCTCATGTACACCGGCAGGGGCGACTTGGAGGCGATGATCACCATGCCCTTGTTGAAACTGGTGGTGGCGTACTCGTAGGCGGCCTGGATGGCGTTGGCGTCGCACGGGAACAGCATGTAGACGTTGCCGTTGCGCATCTGGGCGGCGAAGTAGTTCTCGATCTCCGGGCGCTGGTGGGTCCAGCCGTTGCGGCCTTGCTCCAGGGCGCCGGCGGTGAACATGGTGACCACCGACGGCGTCTTGCGACGCAGTTCCGCCATGGCTTGGGTCACGGTCTGGACGATGGGCCAGCCATTGATGGCGAAGGATTCATAGGACAGCCACAGGGCGCGCGAGCCGAACAGGCACAGGCCGGCGGCGAGACCCGCGCAGGCATCCTCGTTCAGGGGCTCGTACACCTGGCCGGTGGGCTCCTGGTTGTACAGGGGGTCCTGGGTCGGGTGGCGGATCTTCAGGGCGTCGTTGATGTTCTTCATGGCCGAGGCCTCATTGCCGTCGGCATTGGTCACCACGAAGCGCTCGTCCTGGCCGCCCACCCAGGCCACCAGGGCGCCCATGGCGGTGGCGGGCACCGCCTTTTCGCCCTTGGCGAATTCCTGGGTGGGGAAGGCGCCCAGGGGGGCGATGTCCAGCACATGTTCGGTCACGGCGGTCTTCACGGCCGGACCGCCGCCGGCACGCACGAAGTTCTCGCGCACGATGGCCCAGGCCTCGGGGTTGAGGGCGCGACGCTTGAGGCCTTCGACGATCAGCGGCGCCTCCAGGGTATCGGCCGGATACAGGTTGTGGGACTTGGCGCCCACGGTATGCACGCCGCTGCCCTTCAACTGCTTGATGATGAAGGCGGTGAGTTTGCCGGACAGGGCGGACCTGGCGGCGCGATCCACGCCCTCCAGCACCGCCTGGGCGAAGGCCAGGCGCTGGCCGTGGGAAAAGCGGCTGGAATCCACATAGGCGCCGGCCTGATCGCCGTCGTCGAATTCCTTGGCATCCACCAGCACGACCTTGTCGAAGCCGTGGCCCTTCCAGTAGGCGATCATCTCGTCATTGGTGAAGCGCGAAACCATGGAGTGGTGCTCCTGGCTGTAGCCGTTCCAGATCAGGGTGGGCAGGAAGTTGGTGACCTTGGGATAGGCGGTGTGGAAATGCATCATGGCATTCAACACGTAGGGCTCGCCCATGCCGCCGTCGCCTATGGTCACCGGGAACAGCACGCCCGGGTGCAGCAGGGCGCCGGCCATGGCGAAGTGCTGGCCCTGGCCCAGGGGGCCGGCGGG
>JBGSHR010000070.1:0-3475 GCA_041752155.1 Thiobacillaceae bacterium
GCCGACCGGCGCCGCTCGCTGCCCGACACCCTCAACTACAACGCCGCCAAACAGCACATGCTGGAAACCTTCGAGCGCGACCACCTCATGCGCCTGATGCGGGAAAGCGCCGGCAACGTCTCCCACGCCGCCCGCCTGGCCGGCAAGGAACGCCGCGCCCTGGGCAAGCTGCTGAAGAAGCATTGCATCGAGCCGGAGGGGTTTCGGGGGGCTTGAGGCGGTCCAGCCGGTTGACCAGGAAGGTTTGAATGGCTGAGTTTCGGCCAGTACCGCCATTCGTTCGGTGCCTTAAATTTCCAGTCTTCCGGGGCGCCATCACCGACAAGCTCTATGAGACCAACTCAAAGCGGGTGGCGGATTGAAATGTTCTCTCGCCCACGGCTTGCCCATGGACAACTTAATTTCACGAAAACAAGTGTTTTTTCGTGAAAAATATTTATCCTAATGTCCATGCAAGCTATTGAACAAAGAATACTTTCACGGATATACGGGCACGGCAGGGGTTGGTCGTTCACAAAAACCGATTTCGTCACCGACTTTGATGAGCCCAACATCCGCAAGGCGCTCTCCTCGCTGACTCGCGCCGGAGTAATTCGCCGTGTCTGCCACGGGGTCTACGACTATCCGCGCCAGAGTGAGCTGCTGGGCCAGGCCCTGAGCCCGGACGTGGACCAGGTGGCCCAGGCCCTGGCGCGCAAGTTCAACTGGCGCATCCAGCCCTCCGGCGAGGCGGCGTTGAATCTGCTCGGCCTATCCACCCAGGTGCCGGGGCGCTGGGTCTACCTGTCCGACGGGCCGAGCCGCGAATACGCACTGGGCGAGGACGGCCGCCAGGTGCTGGCCTTCCGCAAGTCGTCCCTGAAGGAAACCGGCTTCAAGATCCGCGAGAGCGGCCTGATGGTTCATGCCCTGAAGGCCTTGGGCAAGGAGCGGGTGGACGCCGCGGTGATCGACACCCTGCGCCGCCAGGTGGACCCGAAGCTGTGCCCGCGCATCCTCGACGACACCCGGGCTGTCGCCGGCTGGATACTCCAGATCATCAAGCAGGTCTGCGGAGGCTCCGCCTGATGGACAAGGTGGCCCGCCTTTCCGCAGCGCAGCGCCGGGAACTGTTCTCGGAAACGGCGGCCCGGCTGGGCATGACGCCGGCGGTGGTGGAAAAGGATTTCTGGGTCACCTGGGTGCTCGATCGGCTGTTCGCCGTGCCGGCGTTGGCGCGGCTGCTGATGTTCAAGGGTGGCACCAGCCTGTCCAAGGCCTATGGCCTGATCGAGCGGTTTTCCGAGGACATCGACCTGATCCTGGATTGGCGCGTGCTGAGCGGGGAAGACCCCCTGGCCGAGCGCTCGCGCTCGCAGCAAACCAAGCTGAATGAAGAGATCAACAGGCTGGCCCAGGACTACATCTCTGGGGAGTTGCTGGAACATGTGAGGACCGCGCTGGGCGAAGTTTGCCAATGCGGCATCGGCGAGGACGACCCGTGTGTGATCGACGTGCGCTACCCGGCGGCTTTTTCCGACGATTACCTGCGCCCGGAAGTGCGTCTGGAAATCGGCCCTCTGGCTGCCTGGCTGCCCCATGAGGACAGGTCGATCAGTTGCTATGCGGCGCAGGCGTTTCCGCAGTTGTTCGGACGGCGGGCATTCCCGGTGCGGGTGATCCGCGCCGAGCGGACCTTCTGGGAGAAGGCGACGATCCTGCATGCCGAAGCCCACCGCCCGGATGACAAGAAGCAGCCCGCCCGCCACTCACGCCACTATTACGACTTGGCGCAAATGGCCAGATCGACGATCAAGGATCAGGCATTGGCCGATATCGGTTTGTTGGCCGAGGTGGTTGCCTTCAAGGTACGGTTCTATTTCAGTGCCTGGGCACGCTACGATCTGGCCGTGCCGGGCAGTCTGCGCCTGGTGCCGGATGGACCGGTGTTGAGAGCTGTGACCGGCGACTATCGAGCCATGGCCAACATGATCTTCGGCGCGATACCGCCCTTTGAATCCATCCTTGCCGAATTGCAGAACCTGGAAAACGAAATAAACGGGAGAAGTCATGCCGAGCATCGGCCAACCTGAACGGGTGACGCAGGAGCGGGTTGTCGCCCTGTTCCGCGACGAACTGGGTTATCGCTATCTCGGCGACTGGAGCGACCGGACCGGCAACTGGAATCAAAGGGTCAGCATTGGATTGTTTTTCAGTGTTTTTGAATTAAAGCCGATGCTGACCCTTTTGATTCGTGTTTTTAAATTAAAGCCGATGCTGACCATTTTGATTATGACCTGTGCAAAAAGCCGCGCAGGCCGCTCACTTCTACGTTAGCCATACAGGAAGATTTTTTGTGCGGACACTTGTTTTAATATTTCTCCTAACAGTTTCTTTTGCTACTAGGGCGTCAGCCGACACAGGGTTATCGCCTCATGAAAAACAGGCCAGTGAATTAATTAATCTTCTTACTGATCAAGCCAAGCTGGCGAATCTCTATGACGAAGAGGCCAACTCTATGTCGAGACTGTATGAAGAACGCTTCTTTCTTCATTACAAAAAGAGAATTAGCCAAGAAGACAAAATCGCCCTTGTATTATTTCTTAGAGAAAAGCTTGCGCAAATTATTCCTCCGGATTCTGTGCAGAAGTCACTTGCCGAGTTCGTAGTTAAAAACACGTCGCCTGACGAACTTGCCGCCATAAATTCATTTCTAACTTCCGCCCCAGGTAAGAAATTAGAAAGTCTAAGGCGAGCCCTTCGGGCACAGGCCTCGGCAACAGGATCAGAACTCTTGTCTGCAAATCTGACTAGAGAGCGTGTCATCACAATGAGGAACGAGATCGAAACAAAATTCCCTGGGTTGAACATACCTTGGGGTGATTGATATGGCTAACTAAACCAAAGCGGTCAATGTCGAATTGCCAGGGCGAGGGACATGCAAAACAAACCAACACTGCCCCCCTTTGCCGATCCGGCGGTGTGTCGTAGCCCGGAGGAGCGCAGCGAGTCCGGGGCTCGGCCGGCCAAATAGTCCCCGGACTCGCTGCGCTCCTCCGGGCTACTTGTCTGGCTACCGTCCCGCATGCAGCCGCCCCCCTCCCCCTCGGGTGCATTTAGACCCACCGCCCCGCCCGCACCCGCCGCTAGCGGGTAATCCATGACCCGCCCTCCTGGGCAGCCCACGTCCGCAACCCATTGAATCGACTGGCATCCCGGCCGGGGTCGGCACTGGCATGGGCATTGCATATACCCCCTGACCGCAACGAGGAGGGTTGCCATGTCGCCGCAGGATGCACGCCTCACCGAGATCGTCGAAGCCATCCTGCGCTATCTGCACAGCCACCCGGATGCCGCCGACACCGTCGAGGGCATCGCCAAATGGTGGCTGCCGGCCGAATGGTGCGTCGACACCCGCACCGTCGAGGCCGCCTTGGCCCGGCTGGGGGCGCAAGGCCTGATCCACCAGCGCAGGAACGCCGATCAACATGTGCTG
>JBGSHR010000071.1:0-2950 GCA_041752155.1 Thiobacillaceae bacterium
GTGGGCACGCCCACCTGGGACGGCCTGCCCCTGGACGGCTATCTCTCCCTGCTGGACATGCTCAACCCCATGCACCGGCTGTGGTCCGACGGGCGCTGGAACAAGCTGGCGGTGGCCCATGGCTGCTATTGGAAGAAGTGCAGCTTCTGCGACGTGTCCCTGGACTACATCTCCCGCTACGACGCGGTGGCCGCCACCACCCTGGTGGACCGCATCGAGGCCATCGTGGGGGAGACCGGCCAGACCGGCTTCCATTTCGTCGACGAGGCGGCGCCGCCCAAGGGCTTGAAGGCCCTGGCCGAGGAGCTGGAACGACGCAACCGGGTCATCTCCTGGTGGGGCAACATCCGCTTCGAGAAGTCCTTCACCCCGGAGCTGTGCCGGCAGCTCGCCGCCAGCGGCTGCATCGCCGTCTCGGGCGGCCTGGAGGTGGCCTCGGACCGGCTGTTGAAGCTCATGCAGAAGGGGGTGTCGGTGGAGCAGGTGGCGCGGGTGACCCACGCTTTCAGCGAGGCCGGCATCCTGGTGCATGCCTATCTGATGTACGGCTTTCCCACCCAGACCGTGCAGGACACGGTGGACGCCCTGGAATACGTGCGCCAGTTGTTCGCGGCGGGCTGCATCCAGTCCGGCTTCTTCCACCGCTTCGCCTGCACCGTGCATTCCCCGGTGGGCCAACATCCGGAACGCTACGGCGTCACCCTGGCGCCCCTGCCGCCAGTCAGCTTTGCGAAGAACGACGTGGGTTTCATCGACCCCACCGGCGTCGACCACGACGCCCTGGGCCAGGCCCTGAACAAGGCGCTGTACAACTTCATGCACGGCATCGGCCTGGAGGACGACGTGCGCGGCTGGTTCCCGATGCACGTGCCGCGCACCCGGGTGCCGCGCCACTTCATTGCCCGGGCGCTGGGGTGAGGGTCTTGGGTTGATGGCCTTGGGTTGATGGCCCGGGGATAAGGGCCCGGGGATAAGGGCCCGGGCTTGCCCAAATTGCCTTGCCGGGGCAAGGTGCGTCCATCGCAACCCGTTCAGGTCATCCCATGATTCCCGTACTCACCTTGCTTCACGCCCTTGCCGCCATCATCTGGGTGGGCGGTATCTTCTTCGCCTACATGGTGCTGCGCCCGGTCAGCATGTCCCTTGAGCCCGCGCCGCGTCTGGCTTTATGGAGCGCGGTATTCAGCCGTTTCTTCGTCTGGGTGTGGGGCTTCGTCATCGTGCTGCTGGTCTCCGGCCATGGTCTGGTGGGCATGGGGGTGGGGCATGGCTCCCGGGCGGTGGGCGCCATGGCGGCGATCGGCTGGGTCATGGCCCTGCTTTATGCCTATCTTTATTTCCGGCCTTTCCAGCAGCTCAAGCGGGCCGTGGCCCAAGGAGATACGCCGGCGGCGGCCCAGGCCATGAACGGCATTCGTCCCATCGTCGCGATCAATCTGGCGCTGGGACTGGTGACCTCGGCCTTGGGGGTGATGTCCCACTTCTGGGGCTGACGGCGGCGGCGCCGGCCACCTGGATTGGCTGAAAAGTCCGCACCGCAGCCCCCGCCATGGCTTGGATGTGGCTGGTTCGTGGCGCCTGGTGTGGTTTACATCGGCTCTCCTCGCCAGGGTTTTCAACAGCCTGCGGAGCGGGTGGTGGCGATGCGCTGGACGAAGCCGCCGCCGTCTAGTGCATCGGCATTTGTTGAAAACAATGCACCTGTTGGATGGGTTGGCACGATATCTGCATTTGCTTCTCGCCGATTCCAAATCGTTCAAGAGGAGCAGAAAAATGTCTGGATTCGATACCTCCTTCAACCCCGAACCAAAGCTGCATCGCGGCTGTACCTGTGGTCAGCATCACAGCCAGGCGGAGCATGACCAGGAGGCGGTCCTGTAAGGCGAGGAGGCCCACTTCGAACGCTCCGTGGAATTCGCCGCGGTACGCGCCCTGTTCCCCGATGACAACGCCCGTCGCGCCTTCATCCGCGCCCTGCGTCCGTCGATGGCGCATGCCGTATCCTGAAACCCCCTAACCATTTCCCATTTCAGAAAAAGGAGAAACACCATGAACCGACTAGACGTCACCGAACTGATCATCGCCAACAAGCTCAAGAAGGGTATCAAGTGGGAAGCCATCGCCCAGGCCGTGGGCCAGAGCAAGGAATGGACCACCGCCGGCTGTCTGGGCCAGATGACCTTCACCGCCGAACAGGCCAAGGCCATCGGCGCGTTGCTGGATCTGCCCGCCGAGGCCGTGGTCCAGTTGCAGGTGGTACCCTACAAGGGCTCTCTGCCCACCGCCGTGCCCACCGATCCGCTGCTCTATCGTTTCCAC
The DNA here is from genome assembly GCA_041752155.1 of Thiobacillaceae bacterium. Lineage (GTDB taxonomy): Bacteria > Pseudomonadota > Gammaproteobacteria > Burkholderiales > Thiobacillaceae > PFJX01. The sequence goes on from JBGSHR010000071.1 coordinate 2,320, forward strand.
GAACTGATCATGGTCTATGGCACCACCATCAAGTCCCTCATCCATGAGGAATTCGGCGACGGCATCATGAGCGCCATCGATTTCTCCATGGATATCCAGCGCGAGCCGGACCCCAAGGGCGACCGGGTGAAGATCGTGCTGAACGGAAAATTCCTGCCCTACAAGATGTATTGATGAGCGCGATTCAGGCCTTGCCCGCCGCTCCTGTGGCGGGGCGGCGGGGCTTGTTCGCTCATGAGATCAAGACAAAGCCGGGAAAAGGGAGGTAACCTCGGGCCATGATCAAGAAGTGGCCCGGCACCATCCTTCCGCATATCCAGCAGCGTCATCGCGTCAGTTTGTTGTCCATGCGCCTATGGCTGCGCCGCATCCTGTTCTGGGGCAGCGCCGTGGTGGTGGGACTGGCCGCCACCGCCTTCGCCCTCGGCAGCGACTACGCCCATGAGTTGTTCCGCAAGATCGTCGCTGTTTCCCCCTGGCTTCCTCTGCTCGTCACGCCCTTGACCATGGCCGGCGTGGCGGCCCTGACCCAGCGTTACTTCAAAGGCGCGGAGGGCAGCGGCATTCCCCAGACCATCGCCGCCATCCGCCTGCCGGAGGGCGCGGTGCGCGACGGCGTGCTGTCCCTGCG
>JBGSHR010000072.1:0-9525 GCA_041752155.1 Thiobacillaceae bacterium
CCGGGGCGGCATGGGGTTCGGCGGCGCGGCGGCCAGCATCACCGGGGCCAAGCAGGCGCGCATCATCCTGGCGGCTCAGCACTATCTGTTGCGCCATGGCGGCGATGTTCCCTGCCGTTTCGATGCGGTACTGGTGCAGGGCGGCCGCCTGGAGTGGCTGCGCGGCGCCTTCGAGGCCCAGACATGAAATAAGCGGCCTGGGGCCGGCGCTATAATCCCCTTGCCCGCCATGCCCCTTGTCCGCCATGCCCCTTTCCCAACGTATCCATGATCAATTCCTGACCAGCCTCCAGAATGCGGAGGCGGCTCCGGATGTGTTGGCCGAACCGATCGGCGAGGCGGTGCAGGTCTTGACCGCCAGTCTGATGCGCGAGGGCAAGATCCTGACCTGCGGCCAAGGCGCCTCGGCCCTGCTCGGACGCCACTTGGCGGGGATCCTGGCCCAGCAGTTCGAGAAAAATCGCCCCGGTCTGGCGGCCATTGCCCTGGACGCCGATGCGGTGGCGTGGGCGGATGACGCGGAACCAGGCGCGGGCCTGGCGCGTCAGATCGAAGCCCTGGGCCATCCCGGGGATATCTTGTTCGCCATTTCCACCTTCGGCGCGGGGCGCGCCTTGTTGCCGGCGGTGCACGCGGCCCATGAGCGGGATATGCGGGTCGTGCTGCTTACCGGCGGAGAAGGCGGCCCTTTGGCCGAGATACTGGGCGAGGCGGACGTGGTGATTTGCGTGCCCGCCGAGTCCGCGGCCCGGGTGATGGAAACCCAATTGCTCGCCATCCACATCCTGTGTGATGGCATTGATTTCTTTCTGCTAGGAGCCTGAATCATGAGAAAAATCCTGCTTGTCACTCTGCTGGGTCTGTCCGCCGCCAACCTTTCCGGTTGTGTGCCCCTGGTCGCCACCGGCGTGGGCGTGGGCTATCTGATGACCGAGGATCGTCGTACTTCCGGCACCTACCTTCTGGACGAAGAGATCGAGCTCAAGGCGGCCAGCCGTATCCGCGATGCCTTCGGCAGCAACGCCCATGCCAGCGTCACCAGCTTTAACCGGCGCGTGCTCCTGACCGGGCAGGTGCCCGATGCGGCCACCCGCGCCAAGGCCGGGGAGATCGCCAAGGGCGTGCCCAACGTGCGCGATGTCCAGAACGAGCTGGTCGTCGCCGGGGTCAACACCCTTGCCGCGCGCACCAATGATGGCTACGTCACGGCCAAGGTCAAGACCCGCTTCCTGGAAGACAAGCGTTTCAACGCCCATCACGTCAAGGTGGTGACCGAGGGGGGTAGCGTGTTCCTGATGGGCCTGGTCAAGCACGAAGAGGGCGATGCCGCCGCCGAGGTGGCGGCGCGTACCGGCGGCGTGAGCAAGGTGGTGAAGGTGTTCGAGTACATGGAGTGAGCGTTTGGCCCTCCGCCCATGCCGGCGCGAAAACCCACGTTGGCGTGGTATGAGTGCACTAATGCCGCGACTGTAAGAGAATCGCGCCATGAAGACATTGCATTCCATATTCCTGGCCGGCCTGTTGGGGCTTGCCCCAAGCTTGGCGCCGGCCGCCGGCAAGGCGGTCAACATCACTCCAGGCATCCAGTCCGTCGAGGTTTGGCACCAGGGCAAGAAGGTGGTGATCGAGCGCAGCCAGGACCCGGACAACATGCTGGATCCGGACTATTCCCTCACCTCGCGCCCTTGTCCGCCCTTCTGTGTCCAGCCCATGCAGTTGGCGCCCGGCGTCGAGACCATCGGCGAACTGGAGATGCTGGAATACCTGAAGCAGGTGGGCAAGAACGGCAACGTCCTGGTGATCGATTCCCGCGACGGCGATTGGCCCCGGCGCTCCGGCATCATCCCTGGCGCCGTCGTGCTGCCGTGGCAGGAATTGCACCCGGCCCATAGCGATGGCGAGAAGATCGCGGAAATCCTGATATTGCGTTTCGGCGCCATGCGCCAGGGCGGGCTGTGGAATTTCGAGCACGCCAAGACCCTGGTCCTGTACTGCAACGGCCCCTGGTGCGGACAATCTCCCACCAACATCAAGCAATTGCTGGCGCTGGGTTATCCCTCCCACAAACTCAAGTGGTACCGCGGCGGTATCCAGGACTGGAAAATGCTGGGCCTGTCCACCGTCGCGCCGAAGTAAGCGTTGATACTTGTCCATCACAACAAACGAAGGAAGCACCCCATGAAGCGCATTTTCGCCGCCGTTCTGTTCTTGCTCTCCACCGCCGCCCTCGCCGAGGCGCCGGCCGCCCCCGCCGCGAATCCCTACCTGAAAGAGGTGCCCCTGAGTGCCGGTCCCATCACCCTGCCCGTCTCGCCCAGCGGCCGTGGCGTGCGGCCCTATGAGATGTCCCGCATGATCCCGCCGGAAGAGAAGGCGAAGATGATGAAGAAGATCATGCCCATGATGAGCATGGCCACGCGCATGGACATCAAGGACGTGATGAACCTCATGTCGGTCAAGTACCCGGTCAAGAAGGGGTTGAGCTTCGACGACGTGGTGCAGTCCATGGAGCTGCGCGCCAACCAGCTCAACTTCAAGAAGGTGGGGCATTCCCCCATGTGGAAGGACTTCCAGGCCGTGCTGGGCGACACCAACGCGCCGCGCATCGAGGTGTTCCACTACTGCGACATCGCCGCCGGCCGCGAGGTGCTCAAGTATGCCCCCGAGGCCCTGATCTTCCTGCCCTGCCGCGTCGCCATCATGGAGGACGCCGACAAGAACATCTGGGTGATGACCCTGGACTGGGACACTGCCTGGATGGACTCCATCTCCGGCCAGATGGGTGCCCCCACCGATCTGATGAAGGCCGCCGCCACCATCCGCGACAAGATGGACAACATCATGAAGGCAGCCGCGGCCGGGGATCTGTGATCGCACGCTACGTGCCGGCAGCCCGCCCCTTTTCCGGAGACCCGTCATGAAACGACTTGCCCCGCTGTTGCTCACCGTTTTGGCCGGCACCGCCCAGGCCGGATTCGAGAACATGATGAATCCGATGTTCAATCCCGTGAATCCCGGCCTGATGGGGGCGCCCTGGGGTCAGCCGAACCCCTTCGGCCAAATGAACCCCCTGGCCCAATTCAATCCCTTGGGCGGCGTGAACCCCCTGCTCATGGGCGTCCCCCTGGTGGGCCTGGGCGGCTTGGGGATGTTGGGCTGGGGGGGTATGTACCCGGCCCTGCAGATGGCGCCCAACATGATGTCCTACAGCCATCTCAACCAGATGGCCAATCCCTACCTGGGCGGGCCGCCTGGCGGCAATCCCTACCTGCGCCAGAGCATGCCCATCCCCTTCCTGGCGCCGGCCTTCTCGCCGTCCATGCCGACCCTGCCGTTCTCCCAGCCCCAGGGCATGGCGCCCTTCTCCCCGCCACCCGGACTGATGCCGTTTGCACTGCCTCAGCAGGTCGCACCCAGGCCGGCACTGGGTTTCTTCCCCGCCATGCCGGGGGTAGCGCGGCAGCAGGCACCCCAAGCATCCTTCCTGCCTGCGTTCCCGCCTGCTCCCCAGCCCGCGCCTGAGCCGGCACAGGCAGGTAATCCCTACCTGCCGGCGACCACCCCCGCAGCACCTGCTCCGGCCATTTCTCCCGCCGCGCCGTATTTCGCGCCGTCGGCCCCGCCATCGCCCCAATCCCAGACGGCGCCCGCCCTCACGCCTCTTGATCCGGCGGCCTTCATGCAGATGTATATGCAGCCGGTCGCGCCAGCGGCTAAATAGCCTGCCTGGGCACAGGGCTAGACGGGCACCGGCCGGTGCCCGTTTTTTTTGCCCCGCCCCGCTGGCTGGGGCGCCGGGAGGTTACCCGCCGACGACAGGCGGAGCCGGGTATGTGCGGTTGTTGGCCTCTATCCAGTCCGATATTTGCGCCGGGGATAGGGGTTTGGCGAAGTAGTAACCTTGCCCTTCGGTACATCCCAGGAGTTCCAGCACCGCCTTTTCCGTGGGTTTCTCGATGCCTTCGGCGACGATGTCGAGGGATAGGCTGCCCGCCAGGGCGATGATGGCGTTGGTGATGGATTCGTTGGCGGGCGTGTGCTCGATGTCGCGCACGAAGGACTGGTCGATCTTCAGGCGGTTGATGGGGAAACGGCGCAGATAGTTCAGGCTGGAGAAGCCGGTGCCGAAGTCGTCGATGGCCAGGCTGACGCCCAGGGCGCGGATCGCGTGCAGAGTCTCCAGTAGCTCCTCTATGTTGTGCATGAGGAGGCTCTCGGTCAGTTCCAGTTCGATGTAGCGCGGGTTGACGCCGCTATCCGCCAGGGCGGACTTGAGCACGGCCAGGAAGCCTTTCTGATGGAACTGGACGGCGGAAACGTTGATGGACATGCGCATCGGCGCAAAGCCGTGGGTGTCCCAGGCGTGCAGCTGGCGGCAGGCCTCGCGCAGTACCCACTCGCCCAGAGGCAGGATCAGGCCGCTCTCCTCGGCCAAGGGGATGAATTCCAGGGGCGAAATCATGCCGCGCTCCGGGTGCTGCCAGCGTACCAGCGCCTCCACTCCCCGAATCTGCTGGCTGGCAAAGTCGATCTGGGGCTGGAAGACCAGTCTCAGCTCGCCCCTTTCGATGGCCAGACGCAGATCGTTTTCCAGGGTCAGGCGCGACGGGTTGTAGATGGCGCTGGCTTCGCTGTAGCAGCGGAAACCATTGCGCCCCCCCGATTTGGCTTCATACATGGCGGCATCCGCCTTGGCCAACAGGCGGCTGATATCGGTGTCGTCCCGGGGATAGACGGCGATGCCGGCGCTGACCGTCAGTACCAGGGCATGACCCAGGATCTCCACCGGCGTGCGCATGGAATCCACCACGCGCTGGGCGACCAGGTCGGCACCGGCGGGATCGGCGAGATCCTCCATGAGGATCACGAACTCGTCACCGCCGATGCGCGCGACGGTGTCCGATTTTCTGGCCGATGCCTGTAGCCGGCTCACCAGGGTGCGCAGCACGGCGTCGCCGAAGCTGTGGCCGAGGGAGTCGTTGACTTGTTTGAAGCGGTCCACGTCGATAAAGAGCAGGGCGACATGGTGGCCTTTGCGCTCCGCCTCCCGGCAGGCCTGGGCCAGGCGGTCACCGAGCAGCGCCCGGTTGGGAATGCCGGTCAGATGGTCGTAATGGGCCATGTAGTAGAGCTCGGCCTGCTTGCGCTGGGTGATGAGATTGAGCAGATCATGGCCATTGGCCACGCCCAGATAGCCACCCTGGTGGCTCACCACAAAGCCCGAGACCATATGCTGCATGCCGGCGTCGATGATGATCTGGGCGACATCCTCGACGCTGCAGGAGTCTTCCACGACGATGGGCTCGTTGCCCCGATAGTCCGCCGAACGCAGCAGCTCGAGCACCGGGCGGCGCCCGAATATCTCGCGGGTGTAGGGTTTGGCGAAAAATTCGATATATACGTTGCGGTCCACCAGGGCCACCGGCCGGTGCTCGCTATCGATGACGGGCAGCGCATAGATGTCGGTTTCGACCAGAAATCGCTCCAGCACATCCAGGCAGGGGTCGTCCGCCGACACCGGTTCCATCATTCGGACCAGATTCCGGACCGTTGGCGCCTCCTGGAGGCGATCGTCCTCAATGAAGGAGAGCTGTTGCGAAGCTACGGCCTGACGGGGGCTGGACAAGTTGGACGACGTTTCTGGTTTCATCGACTGGGCGCGGGCAGAGTTGCGAGAAGTGGGTAGAGCGTAACGCCGCTATGTGTAACGACTATGACTTTCGTGGTGCCGCTCGCAAGAGTGTGATGCCGGCCACTTTTGCGGCCAACGCCAGAGATGAGGCGGCCAGACGACGCGCATTAATGATTATTTTGTTTGCATTATTATGAAATCGGGCGCATTGTGCCGCGTGCGATCTTCAAGTAGCGCTGTTGTTGTTTGGTTCAGTACTCGCAGTTCTGCGGTATTTCTCCCTTCATATTCCTGCTGTCTTGACCTTCGCCCTCACTCAGGGGCAATCCCCTATTTTTAGTTTTTTCAGGATATTCAAGATTATGGCAACAGGTACTGTGAAGTGGTTCAACGATTCCAAGGGCTTTGGCTTCATCACCCCCGAAAGCGGCGGCGATGACCTCTTCGCCCATTTCTCCGCGATTCAGGGTCAGGGTTTCAAGACCTTGAAAGAAGGCCAGCGCGTCAGTTTCGACATTACCTCCGGCCCCAAGGGTCAGCAGGCATCCAACATCCGCGAGGCTGAGTAAGCGCTCGCATCGGCATGGCGCAGGCCATGCCGATTGCCCCGCCAGGGGTCGAGGGTCTGGGTTGAACCCCAGGCCGCCTCCCCACCGGACAAGCCCGGCGTCTGTCGGGCTTTTTCTTTCCTACTTTTCCCTGGAGACCTGGCGATGGCCAAAGAAGAACTCATTGAAATGAATGGCGTGGTGGTGGAAGTGCTGCCCGATTCGCGCTTTCACGTCACGCTCGAAAATGGCCACAATCTTGTGGCCTATACCGCGGGCAGGATGCGCAAGCACCATATTCGCATCATCACCGGCGACAAGGTTTCCCTGGAGCTGTCCCCCTACGATTTGAGCAAGGGGCGCATCACCTTCCGTCATATCGAGGGCCGGACACCTCCCAGTACGCCGCGCCGCAAACATTGATCGTTCCCCACTGGTGGGGCTGCCATGCCCGGCTATGAGGTGAAGTGTCAGCGGGTCGCCGTAGCCGGTGGACGCGACCTGCAAATTCGTTCCCTGCTCGACCGTCTGCAATACGCCGATCCCCTCGGTGAAGCCGAAGCCGCCGGCATTTCGCCCGCCGGCTGGCCATTGTTCGGCCTGGTCTGGCCTTCGGCGCAAAAACTCGCCGATTTGATGCAGGTTTGGGACCTGGGCTCCCGCCGCGTACTGGAGATCGGTTGCGGTCTGGGCTTGGCCAGTCTGGTGATCCATCGTCGTCAGGGCGATATCACGGCCAGCGATTGCCACCCCTTGGCCGAGGCCTTCTTGCACGCCAACCTGGAACTGAACCAGCTGTCGAAGATGAAATATCTGACCGGCAACTGGGGGCGGGTCAATCCGCTGCTGGGCAAGTTCGACCTGATCATCGGCAGCGACGTCCTCTACGAGCGCAGCCAACCCGAGCAACTGGCGGCATTCATCCAACTGCACTCGGCGCCGTGCGCCGAGGTTCTCATCACCGACCCGAACCGTGGCAACCGCAATGCTTTCACCCGCTGCATGGCGGTGCTGGGCTTCGCGCTGACCGAAACGCGGATCGATACCCCACTTGAGGATGGCAGCCCTTACCGGGGGCGTTTGCTGCGCTATCAAAGAGAGATGGCCGGCTACTGAACGTATTCCGGCCGGCCCGATGGGCCCGGTCAGCCGCGCAGCAGGCGGATGTCGTCCAGTAGCGGTGCGATTACCGGTTCGATCTTGCGCCGCATGAGGGAGCCGATGGCGGTGGTGCGGGCGAAGATCGGCCGTACGGCGGCCTCGCCGGCTTGAGCCAGACGCGATACGGCCTCCAGGCGTGGGGCCAGGGCGCCACAGGCGTCGCAGTCGTGGAAATCTTGTGCGGGCGCGCTTGCTTCTTGTCCCGTGGAGAAATAACGCCCCAGGGCATTGAGGGTGCGACTGACCACTTCCTGGGTTTCGGGTCGCTCCAGAATGTCGCCGACCGCGGCGAGAAAGCTCTGGCCCTGGGCGGAAAGGGCGCGTTCCAGGGCCAGAGCGCCCCCCTCTCCGGCGGCGATGCGCTGCGCCAGGGTGGCGGCCACGGCATCGTGTTCGGGGTGGGCCGGCGCCGGGCAGGGCAGGTCACCAGCCGCCATCTCCAGGAAGGCCACGTAGTAGCTGTTGCTGCGTTTGCCTTTTTTCCAGGCGGCTTCCCGGTTTTCCGGGGTGAGGGCGCCGGAATGCAGGAGCACCGCCACCGTATCCATGATGCCCAGATGGTCGTCCTGGAGGAAAGGCAGGTGTTCCACCAGGAAATCCGCCAGCACCTTCCCCATGTCGCCCCGGGCCACGGCGTCGCGGCGCAGCATGAGGCGGGCGTTCTCGATGGTGGGCATGGTCCACCAGGCGTAGCGGGCCAGCTCGTCGCTGAGGGCGGGGGAGTGCACCACCGCCACCACCGCTTCTTCCTCGCCGGTGAGCAGCAGCCGGCCCAGGTTGCCGCCTTCCATCTGGCCGTGGCGGGTCCAGCGCGAGAGATACACCGGGTAGCCGCCCGGCGATCCCAGGGCGTGGCCGGAGAGCAGCTCGCGCACCAGGCGCAGGTATTTGTCGGCGCGGCAATTGGGGGCCAGGGGCATGCTGGCCTCGCCCTGATCGGTGAGGGCGTGCAGGGTCAGCGTAGCCTCGTCGATGCGCACCGCCCGCAAGTCCTGGGCGAGCAGGACCTGGAGGCGCAGGTTGTCTTCCGGGGAGAGGTCGTCGTTCATGGATTTCTCGCCAGAATTTCTCACCACAGAGGCACAGAGACACAGAGGAAACCCTGTGTGAAACCAGGGCGCCGTTTGGTCACCGTGTTTATCGCTTGTCTCTGTGTCTCTGTGCCTCTGTGGTGCATGGGTTTCAGTCCGCCAGCTTCCCGAAGCAACGCGCCGCGGCGGCCACGGTGGCGTCGATGTCCGCGTCCGAATGGGCCGCCGACACGAAGCCGGCCTCGAAGGCGGAGGGGGCGAGATAGATGCCTTCCAGCAGCATCAGGTGGTAGAAGCGGTTGAAGGCCTCCTTGTCGCTGGCCATGGCCTCGGCATAGCTGGTCGGCGGCGTGGCGCGGAAGTACAGGCCGAACATGCCGCCCACGGAATCGGCGCAGGCGATCACGCCGGCCTCCCGGGCGGCGGCATTGAGGCCGTCCACCAGGCGTTGGGTCTTGGCGGCGAGGGCCTCGAAGAAGCCGGGGGCGGAGATCTTCTCCAGAGTCTTCAGGCCGGCGGCCACCGCCACGGGATTGCCCGACAGCGTGCCGGCCTGGTACACCGGGCCCAGGGGCGCCAGCTTGTCCATGATCTCGGCCTTGCCGCCGAAAGCACCGACCGGCATGCCGCCGCCGATCACCTTGCCCAGCGTGGTCAGGTCGGGAACGATACCGTAGTGGCCTTGCGCGCACTTGGGGCCGACCCGGAATCCGGTCATCACTTCGTCCAAGATCAGCACTGCACCGTGTTTCGTGCAATTTTCACGCAGGCATTCGAGGAAGCCGGGCGCCGGCTTGATCAGGTTCATGTTGCCGGCGACTGGCTCGACGATCACGCAGGCGATCTCGGCGCCGCGCTCGGCGAATGCCCGGTTGACCTGATCGATGTCGTTGTAGTCGAGCACCAGGGTGTGCTTGGAGGTGTCGGCGGGCACCCCGGCCGAGCTGGGCGAACCGAAGGTGAGCAGGCCCGAGCCGGCTTTGACCAGCAGGCTGTCGGCGTGGCCGTGGTAACAGCCCTCGAACTTGATCAGCAGGTCGCGCCCGGTGTAGCCGCGTGCCAGGCGGATCGCGCTCATGGTGGCCTCGGTGCCGGACGACACCAGGCGTACCTTTTCGAAGCCGGGTAGCCAGTTGGTGAGGAACTCGGCCAT
>JBGSHR010000073.1:0-2133 GCA_041752155.1 Thiobacillaceae bacterium
GGCGGCCTGCATGGCGCTCTCGCCCGCGCCGGCCAGGGCGCCGCCGATGGAAACCACCGCGCCGGCGAGTTGTTGTTCCGATATCTTTTCCCGGGTGTGCTCGCGCAGGGCGTGGGCCATTTCGTGGCCCATCACCACGGCGATCTCGTCGTCGCTGAGTTTGAGCTTGCGGATCAGGCCGGTGTAGACGGTGACCTTGCCGCCGGCCATGACATGGGCGTTGATCTCGGGCGCGTCGATCAGCACCAGTTCCCAGGCCCAGCCTGTGGCGTCCTTGCGCAGGGCCGCGGTCTGGGGGACGAGCCGATGCATGATGGCATTGACCCGATTGAATTCGGCGCCGCTGGTGATGAGCTGCTGCTTGGTCTTGGCTTGGTTGTTCTGCTGGGCGAAGTATTCCAGGGACATGCGGTTGACCTGGTTGGCCGACACCAGCAGCAGCTGGGAACGGTTTTTGCCGGCGATATTGGATTGGGTGGTGGTGGAGCAGCCCGCAACCAGCAAAACGGCCAGCAGGAGAGTTTGGAGTTTCATGGCGTTTCGAGAGGGTTGAATCAAAGGGCAATGTTAACGCCGGCGGATTGCCGGGGTCTTGTCTTGCAGAAACTGGCGAGATGTCCGCATGGCTCGCGTTACGTTCCAGCGACCACTTCGCTCAGGATAAGGAGGAATGGCATGGCTACGTCAGACCACCCGGAATCTGCACCCGGTATCCGGGCAGACCGCGCAGGCCGGTGCCGCATTGGGGATGCGCCGATTGATGGCGCCCAGTTCCTTACGCGCCATGAAACAGGGCAGCGACTGGAAAGCGCCGCACATCAGGCCGTTAGGCTCGCCCATTTCCAGGCTGATATTGAAGGCCTGCATGAAGCTGGTGGAGGCCTCCGTCTCATTGCCGGACACCAGTATCTCCAGCCGCCGTTTGCCCGGCTGGGAGCCGGTGGGGCGGGAGAGCTGCCAGGCATAGTCATGAATGATGGAATTGCTGAGCAGGCCGCCCACGGGGATGGCGACGATCCAGGGATTCAGGGGGCGCAGCACGGGAATCTCCTCCGGGTCGATGGCGGGCACCGGAAAGTAGTACAGCATGTCCTTGGCGGGCTCGTCCGGATGCTCGTCATGCACCGTCAGGAAGGCCTTCAGGCTGACCAGATGCAGGTCGAAATGGCTGGCGTTGACCAGTCTGAACAGCACGTGGGGCGTCTTTTGCAGACCGTAGCTGGGGTGGTAGACGGCGCCGTTCGAGAGATGCAGGTCGATGGACGGCTTGATCAGCTTGGCCGTGATCACCGCCTGGAAGATCATGTTCAGCACCAGGATGGAAAAGGCGTGGGCGAACAGGACCAGCATGACCACCAGATTGGGGTTGTCCTTGAAGGCGCTGGGCGCGGCCCCCTTGTAGCCCTCCAGATTGAAGCTGGCGCTGACCGCCCCTTTCAACATGCCGAGCCCCTCGGACATCGGGCCGGGAAACAGCAGGATGTAAATGCTGATGATGGCCAGGGTGACCACGCCCACCATAACCACATAGGTCAGGAACAGGGCGATGAGGGTCTTGCGATGAAAATTCGGGAGTGGACGCAGAGATGGAAACTTGAACATGGCCTGGGAAGTAGAAGAGCGTGGTGGCGGACTATTCCATATTTCCACGCCCGTGACAGCCTCAGAGGTGGCCGAGAGGGCGTGGCCCTCCGGCCTGAATTACCCCTCTGGGTTCCTGTCGGCTCAGCGGGAAATGGGTAAGCAATGGTCCGGGATGGGCCTTGAGCGATCGCCTTACTTCGCGTTGATTTCCACCCGGCGGTTGGGTGCCAGGCAGTCCTTGGTGGCGGGTGTCGCTTCCCCGGGGCAGTGCCTGATGAGATCGGACTCGCCCTTGGCGATGATCCGGATGTTCCTGGCCTTGATGCCTTTGTCCGTGAGGTAGTGCTTCACGGCCTCGGCACGACGGCGCGACAGTCTCAGGTTGTAACGGACGGGACCGAGCCGATCCGCGTAGCCCGAGACGTGCACTGGCTTATCTTTGGGCGCCCGGGCCAGCCAGCTGTCCAAGGTGGCGCGCCCAGGCTCGGTGAGCTCGGCGCTGGCGAACGCGAAGTGGACGACGGTCGCTTCGCCATTCGCGGCGACCGG
>JBGSHR010000074.1:0-2414 GCA_041752155.1 Thiobacillaceae bacterium
ATTTCCGCCAGGCCGGGCTGGTCGTGCTCCGCGCCTTGCAGGAAGCGGCAGTTGCGCCCCAGGACCTCTGTGCCGGGATGGCCGGAGATCCACTCGAAGGCCGGATTGACGTAGATCAGGGGCATGTCGGGCTGAGTGGCATCGGCGATGACGATGCCCACCGAACTGGCCGCCATGGCACGGGCATACAAGGCCATGGCGGCTTCAGCGCGTTTGCGCTCGGAGATATCCACGACATAGCCGATCATGCCGGTGACGCTGCCGTCGGCCTGGCTCGACAGGAACAAGGAGAGATAGGCGAAAAACTCCTCGCCGTCCTTGCGCAGCATGAGGGCCTCGGTCTCCAGCATGCCCCGGGCCTGCAGCGGCGCGATGATGTGCCGTTCCAGAAAGGCGGGCTCATCCTTGTGCAAGATGGACACATGGCGGCCCATGGCCTCCTCGGCGCCATAGCCGAACAGGCGTTCCGCCCCCTTGTTCCAGCTGGTGACGCGGCCGTCCAGGTCGGTGGACACCACGGCATCGTGGATCTGATCGATGATGCGCGCCTGGGTTTCCACCCGGGTAGTGCGTTCCGCCACCAGCCGTTCCAGCTCATTCCGCTGCTGATCCAGCAGAGCTTGGGTCGCGCGTTCCTCGGTGACGTCGATGCCGGTGGCGATGACGTGAGTCACCTGACCCTGGTCATCGGCCAGACAGGTATTGGACCAGGCGATCAGGCGCAGGCGGCCGTCCTTGGTGAGCCAGTGGTTCTCGTAGGTATTGGGGAACTGCCCGGCGGTGAGGTTCGCGAACACTCCCTGCACGGCTGTCCGCTGATCCGGCGGCAGCAGCAACCAGACCGGCCCGCCCAGGATCTCTTCAACCTGATAACCGGTGAGCCGCTCGCAGGCCCGGTTGAGTTCCACCACGCGGCCCCGCCGGTCCATGACGATGACCAGGGCGCCGACGATATCCAGCACCGCGGCGCTGAAGCTTTGGGCCTGGGCCAGGGCCCGGGCTTGGACCTTGTGGGCCGTGATATCGAAGAAGATGCCGGTCCAAAGTATGCCGCCGTCCTCCCGACGGCGTGGCATGGAAGACCCCCTCAGCCAACGGATACCGCCGTCCGCCGACACCATGCGGAATTGCTGGTCCCAGGGCCGCAGGCCGGCGGCGGAGACCTGGATGGACTCCAGCACCCCGGGCAGATCCTCGGGCAGGACACGGGCGAAATCCTGTTCCGCGCTAGTGCCCTCGCCCCACTGGGTGATGCCGGTGATTTCCGAGCAACGCTCGCTGAGATAGCTGAAATAGAAGCCGCCATCGGGCTTGCCGACGAATTGATAGATGCCGCCGGGCAGGCTTTCGGTGATATCCGCCAAGCGATATTCGACCTCCTCCAGGGCCTTGCGGGTATCCGCCAGGGCTTGCCCACTCGCCGCCCCGAGGGCTCTGCGCAGGATGGGCTCGAGACAGGCCGGCTGTCTTTTATCCGCGTACAGGCTCAAGGCATCCGCCCACACCTGAGCAGCCTGCGCCTCGTCCAGCAGGTCGGAGAAAACCACCACAGGGATGCGCGGATAGGCCTGACGCAGGCGCCGCCAAGTGTGCATCACAGCCGGGGCGCCGCCCTGATCAGCGACGACGATGAGATCCCAGGGAGCGGCCTCCGGCACGCGCCCAGCCTCCGCCAGGGAGACCCGGACGGGAATTTCCAGACGCTCCTGAAACAACGCCGCTTCGGCCGGATCGTTGCTCAGAAAAAGCAGATGCACTGGATGGATCATGGCGGGGATGGCAAATTTCTCTGGCATGGAGACACAACTAAAGTCATATCGGCAAGACGGGGGCTTACTTGAGGGCAAACCCTAGAAAATCGCTCGGGCATTCAGGATGGGGCTTGCCGCCGGCCCCGGCTCGGTGAATCTCCCCCCGCCGCTCCGCCACGGTGGGCTCCCCCACTTGATGGACATCAAGGCCGGCCGGCTGCCGATGGCTACCATCCCGAGCTCACTCCCTCCTGGCCCCGACCATGCCCCGACTCTGGACCACCCTTACCGCCGCCCCCCATCGCGCGATGTTTCTCTCCGGCGCCGCCCAGGGCATGGCAGCTATGCTCTGGTGGCTGCTGGATATGGAGAGCCGCAAGGCGGGGGGCGCGGGCCTGGCGCCCGGCGCCCTGCCCGGCCCGGCCATCCACGCCTGGATGATGCTGTTCGGCTTTTTTCCCTTTTTCATCCTCGGCTTTCTCTTCACGGCGGCACCCAACTGGCTCAACGGTCCGGCGATAACGCGGCGCGCCTATGTGGCCAGCGCCGTGCTGATGTCTCTCGGCGTGATCCTGGTGTATGCCGGCCAGGCGTGGCCCGGCGCGGCGGTGCCGGGTCTGGCCTTGCACGTGGCGGGTTGGCTGGTGGCGCTGGCGGCCCTGG
>JBGSHR010000075.1:0-3264 GCA_041752155.1 Thiobacillaceae bacterium
GCGGTGCTGCTGTGCGACGAGCCCACCGGCGCGCTGGATTCCGCCACCGGCGTGATCGTGCTGGAGGCCCTGGAGAAGGTGAACCGGGAGCTGGGCACCCTCACCGTGCTGATCACCCACAACGCCAGCATCGCCGACATGGCGGACCGGGTCATCCACCTGTCCGACGGCCGCATCGTCGAGGAGCGGCGCAACGAGACCAAGCGGCCGGCGAGCGAGTTGAGCTGGTGAGGGTTATGGACGGCTTGCTTCCTCATCCCCGACACGTCCCCCGGTGGTGGAAGGGGGCTAGCCCCCTCTCCCGCGGGCGGGAGAGGGTGGGGGTGAGGGGCGTGGCATACCAGATCACGCATTCACACACCCTCACCACCAGCCCCTCTGATAGAACTACTAGCCATTCGACTAGGTGGCAAAGCCACCAAGTCGCTGGTTATCCCGCCTGCGGGAGAGGGGAGAACAACGGTCCATGCGATAGCCGCCCAAGATTGCCAGGCACCTTGGCTTTTTCCCCGTGCCTCCGAGGGGAGAGAGAAGCATGACCGCCCTCAACCTCAAGCTGCTGCGCGACCTCTGGCAGATGCGCGGCCAGGCCCTGGCTATCGCCGCGGTGATCGCCGGCGGCCTGGCCACCCTGGTGATGGCCTTGTCCACCTACGATTCCCTGCTCACCACCCGGGATCGGTTCTACCGGGAATACCGCTTCGCCCAGGTGTTCACCAATCTGAAGCGGGCGCCGGAGTCCGTGGCCGAGCGCCTGGCCGCCATCCCCGGCGTGGAGCGACTGGAGACCCGGGTGGTGGCGGTGGTGAAGCTGGAAGTGGACGGCTTCAACGATCCCATCACCGGCATGCTGTCCTCCCTGCCGGACAAGGGCGAACCCCTGCTCAACACCCTGCATCTCAAGCGCGGGCGCTGGCTCACCCCCTACAGCGGCGACGAGGTGATCGTCAGCGACACCTTCGCCGACGCCCACGGCCTGCATGCCGGCGACCGCATCTACGCGGTCATCAACGGCAAGCGCAAGGCCCTGACCCTGGTGGGCGTGGCCCTGTCGCCGGAGTACGTGTACCAGATCGCCCCCGGCGCCATGTTCCCGGACTTCAAGCGCTACGGCGTGCTGTGGATGGGGCGCCACGCCCTGGCCGCCGCCTACGACATGGACGGGGCCTTCAACAACGTGGCCCTGACCTTGACGCCCCACAGCGACGAGCAGGCGGTCATCGACCGGCTCGACACCCTGCTGGCGCCCTACGGCGGCATCGGCGCCTACGGCCGCAAGGACCAGTTCTCCAACCGCTTCCTGTCCGAGGAGCTGAAGCAGCTGCAGACCACGGCCACCGTGTTCCCGGCCATCTTCCTGGGTGTGGCGGCCTTCCTGCTCAACGTGGTGGTGACCCGGCTGATCGCCACCCAGCGGGAGCAGATCGCCATCCTCAAGGCCTTCGGCTATTTCCATCTGGCCATCGGCTGGCATTACGTCAAGCTGGTCATGGGCATCGCCCTGATCGGCGTGGCGGGGGGCGTGGCCCTGGGGGTGTGGTTCGGGCGCGGGCTGGCCAACGTCTACATGGATTTCTACCGCTTCCCCTACCTGGAATACGTGTTGCAGCCGGGCGTGATTCTCATCGCCCTGGCGGTGACCAGCTTCGCCGCCGTGAGCGGCACCCTGTTTTCGGTGGGCCGAGCCATGCGCCTGCCGCCGGCGGAAGGCATGCGACCGGAGACGCCGGTGGTCTACCACGCCACCCTGCTGGAACGCATGGGCCTGCAACGCTGGTTCAACCAGCCCTCGCGCATGATCCTGCGCCACATCGAGCGGCGCCCGGTGAAGTCCCTGCTCACGGTGTTCGGCATCGCCTGCGCCGGCGGCCTGATGATGGTGGGCAACTACCAGCGCGGCGCCATCGACTTCATGGTGGACGTGCAGTTCCGGCATGCCGCCCGGGAGGACATGGCCGTCACCTTCATCGAACCCACCAGCAGCCGCGCCCTCCACGAGCTGGCCCAATTGCCCGGCGTGCGCCTGGTGGAAGGCTTCCGCGACGTGCCGGCCAACCTGCGCTTCGGCCATTACCACTACCGTTCCGCCCTGTACGGCATCCAGCCCGAGGGGCGTTTGCACCGTTCCCTGGACAGCGAATTGCGCCCTGTGCGGGTGCCGGCCGGCGGCGTCGTGCTCACCGACCATCTGGCCAACAACATCCTGCACGTAAAGCCGGGGGACATGCTCACGGTGGAGGTGCTGGAGGGCCGGCGCCAGGTGGTGCAGGTGCCGGTGCTGGGGCTGACCAAGCAATATCTGGGGGTGTCCGCCTACATGCAGCAGGGCTCCCTCAATACCCTGTTGCGGGAGGGCGACGTGGTGTCCGGCGCCTACATCGCCACCGATTTCAATCAGGCCGGGCCGGGCGCCGAGGCCGATCTCTACAAGCGCCTCAACGGCCGGCCCCGGGTGCTGGGCATCGTCGCCCACGCCTCCGCCATCAAGAGCTTCTACGCCACCCTGGGCGAGTTCGTGCTGTTCTTCAACATGGTGGCGACGATCCTGGCCGCCACCATCGCTTTCGGCGTGGTCTACAACAGCGCCCGCATCGCCCTGTCGGAACGGGGACGCGAGCTGGCCAGCCTGCGGGTGCTGGGTTTCACCCACGGCGAGATCGCCTATATCCTGCTGGGCGAACTGGCGCTGCTGACCCTGGCCGCCATCCCCGTGGGCTTCCTGGTGGGGGCCGGCCTGTGCGGCATCCTGGTGGTGACCTTCGAGTCCGATCTTTACCGTCTGCCCCTGGTGCTGGAGCCCTACAATTTCGCCTTCGGCGCCCTGGTGGTGGTCATCTCCGCCATCGTTTCCGGGGTGCTGGTGTGGTACCGCCTGGGCCGTCTCGACCTGGTGGCGGTTCTGAAAACAAGGGAATGATGCGGGGTGTCATTCCCTCCCCCCCGGGGGGGAGGGTTGTATTCACCAGTAGGGTGAGCTTTTTATTTGGATGATCTGGATATGAACAAACCCTGGCGCGGACGCATCGTCTACCTGCTCATCGCCCTGGCGCTGGCGGCCGGTATCGCTTACGGCTTCATGCCCCGCCCGCAGGCGGTGGAATTGGCCCCGGTGCACAAAGGTGAACTGGCCGTCACGGTGGAAGAAGAAGGCAAGACCCGGGTGCGCGAACGCTACGTCATCGCCGCGCCGGTGGCCGGCTACGCCCGGCGCATCACCCTGAAGGCGGGGGCGCCGGTGAGCGCCGGCCAGACGGTGGCCAGCAT
>JBGSHR010000076.1:0-2066 GCA_041752155.1 Thiobacillaceae bacterium
CCTCGGGCTCGTGGCGCACATGGGCGATGACGCCCGCAGCCAGGGTCTCCGTACTCATGCCGCTCGGCGCCATAAGCGTCAGGCCCAGGGCCAGCACCAGCGCGGCGGCGAGGGCGGGTAACCAGAGGCGAGGCGGGCCGAGCCGGTCGAACAAACGGGGACGGCTCTGGAGCAGGATGCGGTCGGCCAGGCCCTCGGGCACCGGTATGGCCAGGGCTTGGTACAGATCCTCTTCTTGCTGACGCAAGTCCAGATAAAAGCGGGCGCAATCCGGACAGACGGCCTCATGCGTCAGGGCGGCCGGGCCCGGATGGTGCGGACTGGCCAGGGTGACGCGGCGGAATTCCAGGCAGTTCATGACGTCCTGCCCTGCTCCGGAGAGCGGCGAACGGATTGATTCAAGAGGTCGTTTCATGTCATTTCTCCTTTCTTGCGGAGACAGGTTCGCCCAGCCAGAGACGGCGCAGGGCCAGACGGGCACGAGTGAGGCGCTGCATGACCGCCGCCTCGCCGATACCCATGTTTTCGCCGATCTCGGCGCAACTGAGGCCGCCCAGCACCTGCATGAGCAGCGGTTCCCGGTATTGCGGCGAGAGCAGGCTGATCTGCTCGCGAATGGCGTAGTCCCGTTCCAGGTCGGTTCCATCGGCAATGGACAATTCGGAAAATTCACAGTCCGCCATGGGCAAGCCCTTGCGCTCATACAAGCGCGCGTGTTCGTTGTGCAGGATGCGGTACAGCCAGGGCTTGGCCGCGTCCAGGCCTTGCAATTTTTCGCGCGCTTTCCAGGCGCGGGCGAAGGTCTCCTGCACCAGGTCCTCGGCCAGGCCCCGGTCGCGGCATTGCCAATAGGCGAAGCGGAACAGCTCCGCCGAATAGGCGCGTACCAGGTGCTCGAAATCTTGGTGCGAGAGGATCATTTGCTTCGGAACAACCAGGTGTCCACGGCCAGTTTGCCGGGGCCGTGCACGGCGAGGAAGGCCAGCAGCATGCCCCAGTAGAGGTGCTGCTGGAGTCCAACCTCGGACAGGTCCGGGTAGGACACCACCGCCATGACGTTGAGCAGGAACAGGGCCAGGGCGGCGAACTGCCCGAACAGACCCAGGATCAACAGCAGCGGCAGGGTCAGTTCGGCGGCGGTGCCGAGGTACGCGGCCCATTCGAAGGGCAGCAGGGGTACGGCGTATTCGTACTCGAACAAGACCAGAGTGGAGTCCCAGGACTGGATTTTCACCAGGCCCGATTTCAAGAACACCCAGGCCACGTACAGGCGCAGGCCCAGGTCCACGAGCGGCGCCGCGAAATGCAGGACACGGCTGAAGAAGGAATAGCCTCGGGAGCAGGCGGTACAACTGGGGAAATGGATCATGTCGATTTTCCTTGGTCAGGTTGGCGATGCGGCGGACTTGCCGCCCAATTGAGCGGCCAGTTGTTTGACCATATGGTCCGCCACGCGAAAGGCGTTGGCGTAGATGGTCCAGGTGTGCGGGACGCTCCCGCCGGTCGGCATGAAGCTGCCGTCGGTAACGAACAGGTTCTCGCAGTCGTGGGCGCGGCAGTCCGGGTCGAGCACCGAGGTCTTCGGGTCGCGACCGAAGCGGCAGCCGCCGGCCTGGAGGTTGGTGGGCGGGTTGCCCACCGCGTAGGAAATCACTTCCTCGGCGCCCAGTTGCTTCAATACCTCCGCGCCCTTGTTGGCGAGATACCAGCCGACTTGCAGATTGCGCGGATGGAAATCCACCCGCACCCGCGCCACTGGCAGGCCCCATTTGTCTTTCAGGGTGGGGTCCAGGCTAACGCGGCAGTCGTCGTGGGGGAGCCAGTCGCAGAAGGCCTCGATCTTCACGCCTTTGCCGAAACGGAAGTAGCTTTCCAGATTGCGCTTGAGCGGTTTGCCCCACACCAGCCGGCCCTCGTCCTTGAGCAAGGGCACGGCGCGGGCGATGGGGGCGGGGTGCACCTCCACCAGATCGACCGTGCCGCCCTTCTGGCGCGGGCCGAGGGCGCGGTCGTCGATCACGTACCAATCCTGCAGGGCGCGGTTGACGAAGGTACCGAACTCCCGC
>JBGSHR010000077.1:0-3141 GCA_041752155.1 Thiobacillaceae bacterium
TCTGACGATGCCGCTCCCGGCAGCCTGATGGATGCGGATTTCACGGCGTCCGCGGCCCTGATCCTGGGGGCGGAGGGGGCGGGCATGCGTCGGTTGACCCGCGAACACTGCGACGTGCTGGTGCGCATTCCCATGTTCGGCCAGGTGGAGAGCCTGAATGTCTCGGTCTCCGCCGGGGTCTGCCTGTATGAAGCGCAGCGTCAGCGCCATCAGGCGGGACAGGGAGAAAAATGATGTTGGATCCCGACATCGAAGGGGCTTGGTCCATTCTCAATCGCAGCGAGCTGCTCCATAACGCCGACGAGATCGAACGCACTCTGGACCGTCTGGCCTCCCATATCAGCGATGCCCTGGCGGACCGTTACCCGGTGGCCCTGTGCGTCATGGGCGGAGCGGTGGTGTTCGCCGGCAAGCTGTTGCCGCGCCTGGGCTTCCCCCTGGAATTCGACTACTTGCATGCCAGCCGTTACCGGGATGGCACCCGGGGCGGCGAGATCGAATGGAGCATGCTGCCGCGCAAGAATCTGACCGGCCGGGTGGTGCTGCTGCTGGACGACATCCTGGACGAGGGCCATACCCTGGCGGCGGCCAAGGCCCGCTTGCTGGAGCTGGGCGCGGCCGAGGTGGTCATCGCCGTGCTGGCGGAGAAGGAACTGGCCCAGGATAAACCCGTGGCCGCGGACTTCGTCGGCCTGCGCCTGCCGGACCGCTATGTGTTCGGCATGGGCATGGACGTCTACGGCCTGTGGCGCAATCTCCCCGCTATCTATGCCCTGAAGGAGGAATGATGTTAGGCATCATCGGCGGTACCGGTCTGACCAAGCTTCCCGGCCTCTCGGTCACCCATCGGCAAGTGATCCGGACGCCCTATGGCGAGCCCTCCGGCCCCCTGACTTTTGGCGAGCTGGATGGACATCCAGTGGTGTTCCTGGCCCGCCACGGCTATGGCCACACCATTCCGCCCCATCTGGTGAACTACCGCGCCAACATCTGGGCCCTGCACAGCCAGAAGGTGACTCATGTGGTGTCGGTGGCCACGGTGGGGGGTATTCATCCCAATCTGCTGCCGGGAGGACTGTGCCTGCCGGATCAGATCATCGACTACAGCCACGGCCGGGAGACCACCTTCGCCGAATACGGCAGCAAACAGGTCAATCACCTGGATTTCACCTGGCCCTACTGCTCCGACATGCGTGGACGTTGCGCCCAGGCCTTGCGCAGTGCCGGCGAGTTGTTCATGGACGGCGGTGTGTATGCCGCAGTCCAGGGCCCGCGCCTGGAAACCAAGGCGGAGATCGACCGACTGGCCCGGGACGGCGCCGACATGGTGGGCATGACCGGCATGCCCGAGGCCTATCTCGCCAAAGAAATCGGCCTGTGCTACGCCGCCGTCGCCGTCTCGGTGAACTGGGCGGCCGGCCGGGGGGATAGCGCCGAGGCCATCTCGCCGGAAGCGATCGAGACCACCCTGGGCAATGTCATGGGGCGTCTGCGCACGGTGCTGAAGAACCTGGCCTGCATGAATTTCAGCGCGCCGCTGTAAACCGGCGCGGCCGGATCTAGAATGGGATTCGGTGCAAGCTTATCCGGAGGACGTATGAAGACATGGGAGACGGCGCGATGCTCAGCGTGTTGAGCCCTTCCGGTGTGTTCGCCCAGGGCGCGGTGCAGACCGGCCAGCTGGAAAACCTGGCCAACCGCGCCCTCGCCCATGGCGTGGATCTGTTCATCGACAAGAAGTACGACGAGGCCATCAAGGAATACCGCCGCGCCGTGGCCCTGGCGCCGAGTTCCTCCATGGCGGTGGATGCCTACAACCAGATCGCCCAGGCCTATACCCAGAAAAATGATAACGAGGGGGCGATCAAGGCCTACCAGCAGTCCATCCGCCTGGACCCGAACCGGGCGGATACCCGCATCGCCCTGGGCAACGTCTACTACTTCGAAAAGCGTTACCAGGAGACCCAGCGGGAATACGAGCAGGCGGTACGGATCGACCCCAGTCCGGCCAACCACTATTCCTTGGGCCAGGCCTATCTGGCATCCGGCCGCCTGGACGACGCGGAGTACCAGTTCCGGCAGGTGCGCAACCTGGCGCCCAGCAAGCCCAATGGCGACTTCGGCCTGGGCCTGGCCTACGCCAAACAGGGACGTAGCGATGATGCGATCAAGGCATTCCAGTCGGCCCTGGATACGCAACGGGATTTCTGGGACGCCTATGTGGAGATGGGCTACGTCTATGCGGATCGCGGCCAGTTGGACGAGGCCAGCGACATCGCCAGCAAGCTCGCGCCCGAAGACGCCACCCTGTCCGCCACCCTGACCGCCTACATCTATCAGCAGAAGGCGCCGAAGATGATCTCGGTGTCCAGCGACAGCAGCTTTCCCGCCACCTTTAGCCGGGGTACCGTGGTTTCCTCCCTGGGGTATTACGTGGTCAACGCCGATACCGCCCAGACCTTCTCCATGGAGTTCCTGTTCGACAAGAACATGGACCCGGCCTCGGTGGAGAACGTGCTGAACTGGGACATCAAGCGTTCCACCGGCACCGGCCTGGGGGATAGCTACAACTTCGGCCTGGATACCCCCAGCACGGAAATCACCCTGCCG
This sequence comes from Thiobacillaceae bacterium, assembly GCA_041752155.1. Lineage (GTDB taxonomy): Bacteria > Pseudomonadota > Gammaproteobacteria > Burkholderiales > Thiobacillaceae > PFJX01. The sequence goes on from JBGSHR010000077.1 coordinate 2,611, forward strand.
CCCCACCCCGTCGCCGTGTCCTACGATGCCAGCGCCATGATCGCCACGGTCTGGTTCGAGGTCCGCCAGAACGCCAGCGCGGACGGCACCCTGGACCCGTCCCACATCCAGTTCACCTTTTCCGGCAAGGACAAGTTCGGCCTGGGCATGGATGCCAAGGCCGACCAATACACCGGATTTTCCGGCTTCGCCTGAGACCCGCCCCGAAGATCAGGCGGCGGACGCCACGTAACGCACGGGCTTGGCGGCCGCCTCGCAGTCGTCCTTGCTGTCGCCGTAGGCCATGCATTTCTCGCACACCGTGCCGCGCACCTCCTCGGACAGGTTGGCGGCGCGCAACGTCTGGAACGGCTTGCTCAACCAGGCCTCGGTGAACGGCGTGGTGTTGAGATCCCCCATGTGGAAACGGCCATCGTGGTCGAAACAGCAGGCGGAGAGGTGGCCGTCATAGGTGATGTGGCCCTCGGTGAACAGCGCCCAGCAGGGCAGGGGCGGGCGCAGGGCGCCGATGCGGCCCTGGTTGCCGGCGGT
>JBGSHR010000078.1:0-7316 GCA_041752155.1 Thiobacillaceae bacterium
CGGCGCGGCCAGCGCGGCAACCTGGGCGCCGCTCAGCGCGGTGTCGTAGATGCGGATGTAGCTGACCGTGCCGGTGGGGTCTTCAACGCCGGAGGGATGCTCGTCCTGGAAGAAATAGGCGATGGCATTCGGGCCGCTGAACAGCGCCTGTCCTGTGCTGTCGTTGAAGGCGAACTGGGCGACGCCGTTCACATAGCCCGCGACCACGCCCGCGTTGTCGCGGGTGAGCGTGACCCGCGCCGGGGTGTCGAGCGCGAACACCTGTGTGGCGCCTTCAACAAATGGCGGCGCATAGCTTGTACCACGGTAAAAGTTGAGCACGGCCGTTGATGTGCCCGCATCGCTGCGGGCGTAGAGGCCGTTGTCCGAGGCCAGATCCTTGAATTCGAGAATCCTGCGGTAGGCGCTGAGCGCGGAGAAACTGAAAGCCATGTCGATGCTGTAATCGCCGTCGGTCAGCACGTTGGACAGGCTGAGCCCCTGCTTGGTGGCGAACTGGTAGCCGGTCGCGGTGATGCCGCCGCCCAGCGCAACCAGGCTGGGCCCGCCCATCACATCGTTCAGCGAGTGGTCGAGCAGGTAGAGGTGCGCTTCCCCGCTCGCCCAGGTGGCGGGTGACAGGGCGATCCCGGCCGCGAGCAGCGGGGCGATGAGGCGGCGGATAGACAGGGACATGGGTGCTTTCCTGCTCGATCAGGCCGAGATGGTGTTGCGAGGATGGCGACGGCGCGTGGCCAGGCCCACCAGCCCGATGCCGAGCAGCATCAGGGCGTAGCTGTCGGCCTCGGGGACGGGTGCGACCAACACCGAGGTGTTGTTGAGCAATACGGTCTGGTCGTGGGACCACTGTAGATAGTTGCCGTTTGCGTAGGCATTGACGTCGCGTATGCCGGTCGTGGCCGTGGCGCCGCGCGATGCGTCGGGATTGACTGAACTGCCGCCGGTTTCCATATCCAGATAGCTGAACAGGATGGCGTTGGAGCCTTCGTACAGCACCGCCTCAAACGTCACCGGGCTGGAGTTGCTGTTGCTGGCGGTGTCGTACTTCTTGGTGTTGCGCCACTCCACGGTAAAAGACTTGCTGCCGGCGCTGCCCTGGGTCGCGTAATACACCCCGTCGGTGCCGGAGAAGGTGGTGGTCCAGTCATCCCAGGCCGCCGCGATCATCGGCTGGGTGGAGAAATTCATGTAATCGCCCAACCCGTAGTTGCTGGCGTTGTTGTTGTTGGTCGTGCCGCCGCCGAAGGTCAGCAGGCCGTTGGAGCTGATGTAGGCCTGGCTGTAGGTCTGGCCGAAGAACGTGAAGTTGAAGCCCAGATTGATCGCGGCGCTGGCGCTGTCGTCGTTGCTGCCCAGAACCCGGGTCGCCCCGGCGATCGGCGCGTTGTAGCCGGTGGCCAGTTCGGTCCACTGGAAGGCGATGGCGTCGGTGGCGGTGTAGCCGCCGTGGCTGGTCGTGGCGGCATGGGCGCCGGGGATCAGCGTCAGCAAGGCGGCCAGCAGGGGCAGGGTACGGGGGAGGGAGTTCACGGTCGGTTCCTTCAGATGGGGGCAGGCAAATCAAGCGCGACGGCGCGCGGCGAAGCCGACTAGGCCGAGGCCAGCCAGCATCAGGGCGTAGGTTTCGGGCTCGGGGACGGGGACCGCCAAATCGTAGCCAACGGTAAAGGCGCCCGTGTTGTTGTAGTAGGCATTGCCGGGTGCGGCATTTATCGTCATGCCGTCGAGAACGCCCAGGAAAAGACGGGTTGCCCCGGTGGGGACGAAGAAGGTTTGCTGACTGCCGCTGCCCGTGCCCGTACGTCCGTCGCCGATAAAAAAGGTCTGCTTGAGCAACGGACTGACGCTGCTGAAGGCGATGCCCAAACCGCTATTCGAGAAATCCAGCCTGGCTGGGTGCGCGCCGGAGGGTGTGGTGTCGTCCAGGAACACGCCCCAAAGCGATGCCTTATTGCGATTGCTGTACAGATCGGAAACCGGGATGGACGGCGCGCCGATATAAAACGCGCTGGCGTAAGCGAGGCCATCCGGCCCATTCGTGTTGCCGTTGCCTAAGCCCACGACCCCGGTCACGCTGGAAAATCTGATGGAGGTGGCGCCAGCCGCCAAAGCGATAAAGGGCGGAACCGTGCCGTCACTGCCAATGAGGCCGGGCGCCGATTGCCCGGCGGCAAAAATATTCGCGGTTCCGGCAACGGTCGTGCTTCCGGAAACGGTGCCAGCGAGCGCCGGCATACTGGTCAGACAAGCGGCGGCGAGAGCAAAGACTAGAAGAGATGGCTTCATGACGGTTGCTTTCTAAACGTTTCAGGATGGATTCAGGCGGTGCGGCGGCGCGCGGCGAAGCCCACCAGGCCGAGGCCAGCCAGCATCAGGGCGTAGGTCTCTGCTTCGGGGACAGGGGCGGAGAAGGCCATGTGGTCAACCACCCAGGCATCGGGGTAGTAACCGTCCAGCTTCATCGAAGTGATCGGCGTCAGGCTGTCGATACGGAAGTAGCCGGTACGCGCGCCGCCGTTGCTGGCGATCGTGGTGAAAAAGCCGCCGTTGAGATAAACGTTCACGGCGTACTCGTTCTGTTGCAGGCTGAAGCCGACTTGAGTCACGCCGCCCGCGAAGGTGAATTCCAGGTCGCCCCAGGCGCTGGAATTGTCGTAGTAGGCCGACTGGTTGTTGCCGGTATTGAGCAGCGCATGTGTGCCATCCCACAAGCTGGAACAAGCGGAAGTTCCACAGGGGTAGGTGCTGAAGGCGTTGCCGTAGGGATCGGAAAACGGGGCGAACACGTTGGGCAGTGTTGCGGTGGGGCCGTAGCTGCCCACACTGGAGTTGCTGGCTTGAATCTTCAGACCGGCGGCCAGGGCGGTGTTTTCGAAGTCTTCAATAATGCTGCCGGCGTTCAGGCCCAGCGCAGCGTCTGAGCTTCCCCACAAGGCGGAGGAAAAACTGGTGATGGTGGCTGCCTGGGCAGGCGCGGAAAGCACGGTCAGAGCAGCGACCAGAGGCAACAAAGACATATGCGAGAAGTGCTTGGTTTTCATGGCGGGGTTTCCTGTGTTGAAAAGCTGTGCTCAGTCTTGGGTGCGACGACGCGCGGCGAAACCTACAAGGCCCAAACCGGCCAGCATCAGGGCGTAGGTCTCGGGTTCGGGCACGGGGGCGGTGAGGGCGACGACACCGTGAAACGCGACGCCGGAGGCGCCGACGATGACGTTCTGCCGCCCGGAGCCATCCAGCCCCATGCGGGCCACCACCGGCAGGCCGTAGTTGCCGCTGTAGTCGTAGCTGGTCCAGTAGATGGCGTCGGCGGTGACGTCGATGCCCTTCTTCAGGTAGCCGTCGGCCAGGATCTCGGTGCGGTTCGAGCCATCCAGGTCCGCGCGCCAGATGCCGCCGGTGTTGTCGGCGTTCTTGCCGAAGTAGTAGATGTTCGAGTCGGTCACCTCGAAGTCGTAGGGATACCAATCCAGGCCGGTGCTGATCAGGTCGACGGCGCCGCTGCCGTCCAGGCCGGCGCGGCGGATCTTCTTGCTGGTGTTGTCGGTCCAGTACAAATATTGCGACGTCGCCTGCACCGCCACCGGGAAGGCCAGTCCGGTGAGGAGGTCGGTGGGGTCGCTGCCATCCAGGTTCACGCTCTTGAGTTTGTTACCCGCGCCGTTGACCCAGTACACCTTGCCGTTGGCCACCGACACGTCGTACACGTTGTCGCTGGTGCCGGGCACCAGGTTCGGCAGGGTGCCGTCCGTCTCCGCCCGGTAAACCCCGCCCAGCACCTGGTCCGGCCAGTACAGATCGCCGGCGCCGTACTCCAGCCCGTTGGGTCCCTTGATCTTGCTGGTGGACGCGACCAGCTGGGTGATGCCGCTGCCGTCCGCGTTGGCCTTCATCACATAGGCGGGGCCGTTGGTCATGAAGCCGCCGGGCCCGGTCTGGGTCCAGAAGATCGTGTCCTGGGCGGCGGCGGGCAGGGCCACGCACAGCAGGGCGAGGGCCGGGATACGGCGGAGAGCGGTCGCATAGTTAGGCATGGCGAAATTCGACTCCATCAAGATGAACACGGGTTGGGGACCAGGCGCTCAGGATCGAGACCGGATCGCTGCTTGATGGCCAGTGTGCCCAGGCACGGCAAGCCTGCCCATCCCGTGAACAGGGGAGTTGGGGGTGGCGAGATATCGACGGGGGTGGGGGCAAAACGTAGCTTGGGCTGACGCAGGAAGCCCAACGGATGGCCTCCATGCGATGTTGGGCTGCGCAGGGCTTAGCCCAACCTACGAGCTGTCCGGGGGGATCAGTAACGTAGCTTGGGCTGCCGAAGGATGCCCAAGGTGTTTCCTCAAGGCGAGATTGGGCCGCGCTTGGCGCAGCCCAAGCGGAGGGCTACGCGGCCGACCGCTGTTTCCGCCGGCGCAGGCCCACGGCCAGGGTGCCGAGGCCCGCGAGCAACATCGCGTAGGACGAGGGTTCCGGCACGGCCTGTAGCACCAGGGACAGATTGTCCGCGTAGCCGTCGTTGTACGAGCCGGCTGTGCGTGTCATCGTCAGGGCGACATCGATGAAGCGGGTGCCCACCGGGACATGGCCGGTCGTCTCGCGCAGCAGCAGGCCGGTGATATTGCCCCGATCCACATTGCCCACAGGCCCGATGGATGCGTTGCCGAGGGCGCCTTGGGCCACGTCCAGGAAGCTGATCTGCAATACGGCGTGGTCGTTCTGGCTGGCAAACCCGCCGAGATAGGCGGACAGGTCGAACCCGGCGTGACCCAGATCGATCGTCGCGGCGGCGGCGGAGATGTCGATCATCTGGGTGATGCTGGAACTGGTATTGCTGCCCCCGCCGGAGAAGAAGTTCAGTCCCCGGTCGGCCGGGCCCGGGTCGGTGGCCACGGGGAAACCCGCGCCGGTCGCATACCGGGTGACGGTGGCGCCGCCGGAAACGCTGAAACCCGGAATGGGGTAGAGGATGGTGCCGTTGCCGCCGGTGCCCGACTCGGCGTCGCCATTGACGATCAGGTTCTGTCCGAACAGGGAACTGGCCTGGGCGAGGCCGGGCGCGATGGCCAGCGTCAGCGCGAGCAGGCCGGCGGAAACAGCGGTATTCAAGTTCTTCACAATGGGCTCCGGTAAGTTGTTGTTGAATCGTCGTGCCGACGGGCGAACCTGAGATACCTGCACCCCGGTGGCGGCCATCAACTCGTTTTTTATTCTCTCAATAACCTGGGCGGCAATGCCACCCCAGCCACCCGGGCCGGATTTCCGGCCGCCGGCTTGAATTGCGTGGGGGTGCCTCCCCGCGCGGCCTCGATCAAGGGCGTCTCGGCCAGGGCTGGCAAACGCCGTGGTCCCCAAGCGTTCGAATCAGGCGCTCGGGGTCGAGATCGCATCGCTTCTTGATGACCAGTGTGCCCAGGCACGGCAAGCCTGCCCATCCCGTGAACAGGGGGGGCGGAGAGATATCGACGGGGGGAGGGGCTGTAACGTAGCTTGGGCCGCGCAGGCTCAGCCCAAGCTACGAGCTGGACTTCATGCCTTTATCAAGGTCCACACGCCGATAACAACAAAACCAATGCCCGCGATGTAATGCAGATGTTTTTCGCTCACGTATTGAGAAATCACGCCGCCGGCAAGTACCCCCAGGCCGGAGGCGACAATCAATGCCAATGAGGCGCCGAGGAACACCGTGAGCTTGCTCACCTCCTTGTCGGCGGCGAACAGCATGGTGGCCAATTGGGTCTTGTCGCCCAGCTCGGCGATGAAGACCGAGACAAAAACCGTGAACAGCACCTTGTATTCCAATTCGGGTTCCTCCCCGTGAAGTTTGCGCCCAGTCGGGCGGGGTTCGGTTGGCACGCGCAGGGCGCAATGATCGCGGGGCATTGCGCCGAATGAACAGAAAGGGGGGCAATACAAAAGCTGAAATGGGACACTGACCCTTTTGGCTCCTGTGCAAGCAGGTTTGCCCCCCTATCGTCGCAAATCAGCCGCCACGAAAGGAGCTGCAGCGACTGAAGTGTCAGCTGGATTTGTCTTGTTGGCCATAGATGTCGCGTCGCTTCACCAACTGCACATACATGTATATGCCTTGTGGAATTAGGGCAAATGTCATGCCGGATAGCGGAACCATATAAGCCCCAACAACCGAAACAGCCATGAAAGTGTTTGCAATTGATAACGGAACGTAACCTTGCGATTCTTCAATTCGATCTATTGCCTGGCCATATAGGAACATTATCGGCCCTGCATAGAAAAACCAGAACGCCGCAAACTCTACATAGTTTAATGCCCCGCCGAGAAACGAAAAATCCGCCGCACCACTGCTGACATTAAAAAACCAGCTACGTGAGAAATCAAAAAACTGATCGCCAAAAACCCCTGGCATAACAGCCAAAATCACATGAGCGACCCCAGTTGCCATAAGCAGCCTGCCATGTATTCGAAGATTACTCATTTGTATGCGCGTTCTCGGTTTGTGCGAAAGGCTGTGCTAAAAGTGTGCTAAAAGGGTCCGCATCGGATAAATTTCAGTCCATAGAAATAATTGCGAAGCTGACCCCTTTCTTGGTACAACACTGACCCCTATGCTTTGAGGTGACAACATTAGTCACGACTCGGATACACCCAATTAAAATTCACTGTGGGCTCAATGTCTTTATTCAATTTTGCAAGATCGATTTCAGAGCAAAGCAACGAAAATGGTGCCTTCGCCCCTGGCTCAACATCGACGCTCACGATCTCTCTGCATTGGTGTAGTACCTGGCCATTTTTTCGAAGGATCAAATCCGCGCTGAATGAGCGTATTGCACGGGCGCTTTTGTTTTCGATTACACCAACCACCCCACCGTGAATAGTTAATGTTGCCAATTTGATATTTGACAGCAAAACCTCTCCTGCCTTTGGTGGTTGATAGTCACGTGGGTCAATTTTGCCGCCATTAAACCAAGGATTGCCATGCAGTACATCGTTGAAAGCTGTCGCCACTAGTACCGCAACTGCGCCGCCCATTACGGCGACAAACCCGGCCAGAAAGATCCACGCAAGTCGCTTAATTTGATGCATGAGGCACCTTGTATGTTCAGACCACCGATTCCGGAGAAGAATCGGAAGTTGAGCCGGCGGATACCGCGCCTGCGGTTGCCGACACGACAGCCCGTTGAGGCCTTGTGTTTCTAAGCCCGTACGTTACCGTGAAAGCCAATAGCCCAATGCCAACACTTCTCCCACTCGCGCCGAGGCCAGGAAGCAAATGAAACAACTGCGCGGATCAAGCAGCGGAAAGCTTCACGACGTAGCCGTGGAGTTCCAATGCCTTGATCCAG
>JBGSHR010000079.1:0-3753 GCA_041752155.1 Thiobacillaceae bacterium
GCCAGAACCAGACGCGCCTGCAAGGCCTGGTGGGCGGCAAGGCCATCAGCCAGCAGGACTACGACCAGGCTGTGGCCGCCGACGCCCAGGCCAAGGCCGACATGGCCGCCGCCCAGGCCGCCGTGACCCAGGCCGAGATCAACCTGTCCTACGCCACCGTCACCGCTCCCATCTCCGGCCGCATCGGCCGCGCCCTGGTCACGGAAGGCGCCCTGGTGGGCAGGGGCGAGGCCACTCCCCTGGCCACCATCGAACAGTACGACCCGATCTGGGTGAACTTCTCCCAGTCCAGCGCCGACTTCATCAACCTGCGCGAGGCCATCAAGCACGGCAAGGCGGTGGCCAGCAAGGCGCCGGTGCGCCTGATCCTGGAGAACGGCCAGGAATACAAGCATGCGGGCAAGCTGCTGTTCAACGACCTGGCGGTGGACCCCACCACCGGCTCCGTCGGCCTGCGCGCCGAATTCCCCAACCCGGAGCGGGAAATGCTGCCCGGCCAATTCGTCACCGTGCGCCTGCCCGTGGCCCTGGCGGAAAACGTCATCGTCGTGCCCCAACGCGCGGTGCAGTCCTCCGCCCAGGGCCAGGCCGTGCTGCTGGTGGGGCCGGACGGCAAGGTCATGCCCCAGCCGGTGAAGACCGGCGGCTTCTCCGGTGGCAACTGGATCATCACCGAGGGACTGAAAGGCGGCGAGCAGATCATCGTCAACGGCGTGCAGAAGGCCCGACCCGGCTCGCCGGTCAAAGCCGTTCCCATGAAAGGGAACTGACATGCTGCCGCGCTTCTTCATAGACCGGCCCATCTTCGCCTGGGTCATCGCCCTGTCCATCATCCTGGCGGGCATCCTGGTGTTCCCCAAGCTGCCCGTGTCCCAGTATCCCGAGGTGGCGCCGCCGGCCCTGCAGATCACCGCCGTCTACCCCGGCGCTTCCGCCCAGGTGGTGGAAGACGCCGTCACCTCCCTGATCGAACAGGAGATGAACGGCATCGAGCACCTGCTGTACATGGAGTCCAACAGCGACGCCAGCGGCACCCTGACCATGACCATGACCTTCGCCACCGGCACCGATCTGGACATCGCCTCGGTGGAGGCCCAGAACCGCATCAAGCGGGTGGAGGCCCGGCTGCCGGACGAGGTGCGGCGCCAGGGCATCACCGTCACCAAGGCGCGGCGCAACTACCTGATGTTCGTCACCGTGTTCTCGCCGGACCAGAGCCTGGACGGCGTGGACCTGGGCAGCTTCACCGCCGCCAACGTGCTCAACAACATCCGCCAGGTGCCCGGCGTGGGCGAGGCCCAGATGTTCGGCACGGAATACGCCATGCGCATCTGGCTCGATCCCTTGAAGCTGGCCTCCTTCAACATGACCCCGGGCGAGGCCCTTGCGGCGGTCCAGGCCCAGAACGTGCAGCTGGCCACCGGCGAGCTGGGCCAGGCCCCCGCCGTGAAAGGCCAGCAGTTGGCGGCCACAGTGATCACCCAGGGCCGCCTGGCCAACCCCGAGCAGTTCGGCAACATCCTGCTGCGCAGCGATAGCACCGGCGCCGCCGTCCACCTCAAGGACGTGGCACGGGTGGAGCTGGGCGCCCAGGACTATGGGTTCCGCGCCCGCCTCAACGGCCGCCCCACCGCCGCCGTCGGCATCAAGCTGGCCCCGGGCAGCAACGCCTTGGAGACCGCCCAGGCGATCAAGGCGCGCATGACGGAACTGGCCAAGTTCTTCCCCAAGGGCGTGAGCTGGGACGTGCCCTACGACACCTCCCGCTTCGTCGAAATCTCCATCCAGGAAGTGGTGAAGACCCTGGCCGAGGCCTTCTTCCTGGTGTTCCTGGTGATGTGGCTGTTCCTGGGCAAGCTGCGCGCCGCCATCATTCCCACCATCGTCGTGCCGGTGTCCCTGATCGGCACCCTGGTGGGCATCTATCTGCTGGGTTATTCCATCAACGTGTTGACCCTGTTCGCCATGGTGCTGGCCATCGGTATCGTCGTCGACGACGCCATCGTCGTGGTGGAGAACGTGGAACGCATCATGTCCAAGGAAGGCCTGGACTCCCGCAGCGCCACTTCCAAGGCCATGGGCCAGATCTTCGGCGCCATCGTCGGCATCACCGTGGTGCTGTCGGCGGTGTTCATCCCCATGGCCTTCTTCAGCGGCTCGGTGGGAGCCATCTACCGCCAGTTCTCGGTGACCCTGGTGATCACCATGCTGTTCTCCGCCCTCATGGCCATCTCCCTCACCCCGGCCCTGTGCTCCACCCTGTTCCGCGGCCTGAGCAAGGAGAAACTGGAACATCAGCGCGGCCTGTTCGGCTGGTTCAACCATTTCTTCGAACGCACCACCAACAGTTACCTGGTGGGAGTTGGCGCGGCGGTCAAACGCCCCTTGCGCGTCCTCGTCCTGTTCGCGGCCATCATCGCCGCCACGGCGATCCTGTTGCTGCGCCTGCCCACCGGCTTCCTGCCCGACGAAGACCAGGGCTACCTCATCAGCATCGTTCAACTGCCTTCGGGCGCCACCCAGGAGCGCACCGCCGAGGTTCTATCCGGCATGGAGCAGTACTACCTGAAGCAGCCGGAAGTGGCCAAGGTGGTGGGGGTGCTGGGCTTTTCCTTCTTCGGCAAGGGCCAGGATGCCGCCATCGCCTTCGTCCGCCTGAAGGACTGGGACGAGCGCACCAAGCCCAACGACCACGCCCTCATGGTGGTGCAGCGGGCCAACATGGCGCTGTTCTCGGTCAAGCAGGCCCTGATCTTCGCCCTCAACCCGCCCCCCATTCCGGAGCTGGCCGCCGTCGGCGGCTTCGACTTCCGCCTCCAGGACCGGGCCGGCCTGGGCCGGGAGAAACTCATGGAGGCGCGCAACATGGTGCTGGGCATGGCCAGCCAGGACCAGCGCCTGGCCGGGGTACGCCCGGAAGGCAAGGAGCCGGCCACCCAACTCATGCTGGACATCGACAAGGTCAAGGCCAGCAGCCTGGGCATCAACCTGGGCGAACTGAACCAGACCCTGTCCGTGGCCCTGGGCTCCGCCTACGTCAACGACTTCATCCGCGACGGCCGGGTGCTGCGCGTGATCATGCAGGTGGATGCCCATGCCCGTGCCACGCCGGACGGCCTGCTGAGCCTGCGGGTACGCACCGCCAAAGGCGGCATGGTGCCCCTGTCGGAGATCGCCACGGCCCACTGGGTGGTGGGCCTACCGAAACTGGACCGCTACAACGGCGTGCCGGCGGTGAAGATAGCCGGCGGCCCCGCCCCCGGACGCAGCACCGGCGAGGCCATGCAAGCCATGGAGGAGATCGCCAAGAAGCTGCCGCCGGGCCTGGGCTTCGAGTGGTCGGGCACCTCGTTTGAAGAGAAACTGTCCGGCGCCCAGGCTCCCATCCTGTTCGCCCTCTCCATCATCGTCGTGTTCATGTGTCTGGCGGCCTTGTATGAAAGCTGGAGCGTGCCCCTGGCGGTGCTGCTGGTGGTGCCCCTGGGCGTGTTCGGCGCGGTACTGGCCATGACCCTGCGCGAGCTGCCCAACGACGTCTACTTCAAGGTGGGCTTCATCACCATCATCGGCCTGTCGGCCAAGAACTCCATCCTGATCGTCGAGTTCGCCCGGCAGTTGGAGGCTCATGGCAAGAGCACCCTGGAGGCCGTACTGGAGGCCAGCAAGCTGCGCTTCCGCCCCATCGTCATGACCTCCATCGCCTTCATGTTCGGCGTGCTGCCCCTGGCCATCTCCAGCGGCGCCGGCGCCGCC
>JBGSHR010000080.1:0-14163 GCA_041752155.1 Thiobacillaceae bacterium
TATCCACCGCGGCCGCCACGCGACACCCCGCCGGCACGCCCGGCGCGGTGCAGGAACCGAACTCGCTACGGGTGTAGTCCAGCCCGGTATCCACCACCGCCACGGTGGTGCCGGCGCCGCTGCGCCCCATGACCTGGGCCACCGAGGGTTGACCGATGAGGGGCAGGCTCTGGGCCAAATGGGCGTAAAGCGGCCGATCGGGATAGACCGCCCGGACCTCTTTCCGGGCCAGCAGTTTTTTCAGGCCCGCCGCGCCACGGAACTCGATCAGGGCCATGGGCAGATGGGAATACTCCCGACGCAAGCCCCCCTCCTCCGGCTTGAGCAGCGGCAAAACCCGCTGCCTCAGTTCCCGGTACCGCGTCCTCTTCAAGTTCAGGGAGGCATCGTCTTCCCGCACGAGCCGGCGCCGGCCCAGATCCCTCGCCACTTCCTGGCGGATGGCCGTATCGTCGAACAGCACCAGCAGGCCTTGCGCCTCACCGCGTTCGGCCTGCCGCAGCACCGGCGCGGACACTTTGCCCTCTTCGCTAGGCGTCAGCGCCAGCTCCGCCGCGACGGCGATCCGGGTCGTCATGACGCAGGCCAGGGCAAGGCCCGCCACGGTGATGGCCAAACGACGAACGGAGGAAGGATGCATGGGAGGCTGGCCAGGACGAAGACGCGGTATGGCACGCTAGCCGCCCAGCATTGCGCCCATGTGACGCAAGGCCGTGATCGAAATAGCCCTATCGTGTGCCGACGAACCCCCACGAGAAAGACCTCGCCCCCCTGGTCGCCACGCCTCCAGTCAGGCCTTTCCAATGGACGCGCGCCTCGTTACGGCAGCCGTTCAAGCGTCGGGAGGCTCGTCCACTCCGAACATGCGTTTTTTCAGCTCGTGCATCTGGTCGCGCAGGCCGGCGGCCTTCTCGAATTCCAGGTTCTTGGCGGCCGCCATCATCTCCTTCTCGATGCGCTTGATTTCCCGGGTCAGGTCCTTCTCGCTCATCAAGTCGTACTTGGCCCGCCCCTCGGCGGCCTTGAGTTCCTGCTGGGCGGCGCCGGCATCGTAGACGCCGTCGATGATGTCCTTGATGCGCTTGCTCACCCCTCGTGGGACGATGCCGTTGGCCTGGTTGAATGCCGTCTGCTTGGCGCGGCGGCGGTCCGTCTCGTCGATGGCCCGGCGCATGGATTCGGTGATGCGGTCGGCGTAGAGGATGGCGGTGCCGTTCAGGTGGCGGGCGGCCCGGCCTATGGTCTGGATCAGGGAGCGTTCGGAACGCAGGAAGCCTTCCTTGTCCGCATCCAGGATGGCCACCAGGGAAACTTCTGGAATATCAAGACCTTCCCGCAGCAGGTTGATGCCCACCAGCACGTCGAACACCCCCAGGCGCAGGTCGCGCAGGATCTCCACCCGCTCCACCGTGTCGATGTCGGAGTGCAGGTAGCGCACCTTGACGCCGTGGTCGGCGTAGTACTCGGTGAGCTGTTCCGCCATGCGCTTGGTGAGGGTGGTGACCATGACCCGCTCGCCGCGCGCCACGCGCAGGCTGATCTCGGACATGAGGTCGTCCACCTGGGTGGTGACCGGGCGGACCTCGATCTCCGGGTCCACCAGGCCGGTGGGGCGCACCAGCTGCTCCACCACCTGCTGCTGGTGCTGGGCCTCGTAGGGTCCGGGGGTGGCGGAGACGAACACGGTCTGGCGCATGATTTTTTCGAACTCGTCGAAGCGCAGGGGCCGGTTGTCCAGGGCCGAAGGCAGGCGGAAGCCGTAATCCACCAGATTCTCTTTACGCGCCCGGTCGCCCTTGAACATGCCGCCCACTTGGGGCACGGTGACGTGGGACTCGTCCAGGAACATCAGCGCGTCTTCCGGCAGGTAGTCGATCAGGGTGGGCGGCGGGTCGCCGGCCCGGCGCCCGGTCAAATGGCGCGAGTAGTTCTCGATACCTTTGCAGAAGCCCAGCTCCACCATCATCTCCAGGTCGAAACGGGTACGCTGCTCGATGCGCTGGGCCTCCACCAGCTTGTTGTTGCTGTGGAAGAACTCCAGACGCTCCGCCAGCTCCAGCTTGATGGCCTCCACCGCCCGCAGGGTGTTCTCCCGGGGCGTCACGTAATGGCTGGAGGGGAACACCGTGAAACGCGTGGCCTTGTGCACGATCTGGCCGGTCAGGGGGTCGAACAGGGACAGGGACTCCACCTCGTCGTCGAACAGGGATACCCGCACGGCGGTTTCCGCGTGTTCCGCCGGGAAGATGTCGATCACGTCGCCCTTCACCCGGAACACCCCGCGTTTGAACTCCATTTCGTTGCGCTGGTATTGCATCTCGGTGAGGCGCTTGATGACGGCGCGCTGCTCGATGCGCTCCCCCTGGCGCAGGTGCAGGATCATGTCGTGGTAGTCGGACGGGTCGCCGATGCCGTAGATGGCCGACACGGTGGCGACGATCACGCAGTCCTTGCGCTCCAGCAGGGCCTTGGTGGCGGACAAGCGCATCTGCTCGATGTGCTCGTTGATGCTGGAATCCTTCTCGATGAACAAGTCCCGCGACGGCACGTAGGCCTCCGGCTGGTAGTAATCGTAGTAGGAGACGAAATACTCCACCGCGTTGTCCGGGAAGAACTCGCGAAACTCCGAATACAGTTGCGCCGCCAGGGTTTTGTTGGGCGCCATGACGAAGGCCGGGCGCCCCAGCCGGGCGATGACGTTGGCCATGGTGTAGGTCTTGCCCGAGCCGGTCACCCCCAGCAGGGTCTGAAAGCGCATGCCCGCGGCTATCCCGGCAACCAGTTGCTCGATCGCCACGGGCTGATCCCCCGCCGGCGGGAAGGGCTGATGCAGCTCAAAAGGACTATTGGGAAAAGTGACAGCCACGTTAAAATCGCGCCCGAAATTGGTGGATGATACCGCGCGCGCCACCCGCGTTCTTCCTTGCACAGGTCAAATCTTGGAACTCTCCCACCGCGTCCGGAACATCAAACCTTCCCCCACCCTGGCCGTTACCGCGCTGGCCGCCAAGCTCAAGGCCGAGGGCAAGGACATCATCAGCCTGGGCGTGGGCGAACCCGACTTCGACACCCCCCAGCACATCAAGGACGCGGCCATCACCGCCATCCACGCCGGTTTCACCAAATACACCGCCGTGGGCGGCACCCCCAGCCTGAAAAAGGCCGTCATCGCCAAATTCAAGCGGGAAAACGGCCTGGACTACCAGCCCAACCAGATCCTGGTGTCCTGCGGCGGCAAGCAAAGCTTCTACAACCTGGCCCAGGCGGTGATCAACCCAGGCGACGAGGTCATCATCCCCGCCCCCTACTGGGTGTCCTACCCGGACATGGTGATCCTGGCGGACGGCAAACCGGTCATCGTCCAGGCCGGCATCGAACAAGGCTTCAAGATCACCCCGGAACAACTGGAAGCGACCATCACCTTCAAGACCAAGATGCTGGTGATCAACAGCCCCTCCAACCCCAGCGGCGCCGTCTATACGAAACAAGAGCTTGCCGACCTGGGCGAGGTGCTGCGCCGCCATCCCCAGGTGCTCATCGTCACCGACGACATGTACGAGCACATCCTGCTGGCCGACACCCCCTTCGCCAACATCCTCAACGCCTGCCCGGACCTGTACGGGCGCACCATGGTGCTCAACGGCGTATCGAAAGCTTATGCGATGACCGGCTGGCGCATCGGCTACGCCGCCGGCCCCCAGGACATCATCGCCGCCATGGAGAACATCCAGTCCCAGAGCACCTCCAACCCCGCCTCCATCTCCCAGGCGGCGGCGGAGACC
The DNA here is from genome assembly GCA_041752155.1 of Thiobacillaceae bacterium. Lineage (GTDB taxonomy): Bacteria > Pseudomonadota > Gammaproteobacteria > Burkholderiales > Thiobacillaceae > PFJX01. The sequence goes on from JBGSHR010000080.1 coordinate 3,783, forward strand.
GCCCTGGACGGCGACCAGGCCTGCATCCAGCCCATGCTCGCCGCCTTCAAGGAACGCCACCGCTTCGTGGTCGACGGCCTCAACGCCATCCCCGGCGTGAAGTGCGTGGACAGCGGCGGCGCCTTCTACGCCTTTCCCGACGCCAGCGCCGGCATCGCCCGCCTGCACGCCGCCGGCAAGCTCAAGGAAAACAACGACCTGGCCTTCACCGAATACCTCCTGGGCTTCGGCGTCGCCATCGTCCCCGGCTCCGCCTTCGGCGCCGAAGGCTGCATCCGCCTATCCTTCGCCACCTCCATGGACAACCTGAAAAAGGCCATCGAACGCATCGCCGCCGCCCTGGCCTGAGGCGGGTTTTTCCGGCGCGCGAGCATCATCCCTGTTGACCGAAAGCCGCCCCCTGATTAAGATGGCGCGCTCTCGATTCCCCGATAGCTCAGTTGGTAGAGCAACGGACTGTTAATCCGTGTGTCCCTGGTTCGAGCCCAGGTCGGGGAGCCAAAATCCAGCAAGGCCCGCAACACTGCGGGCCTTTTGCGTTTCTGCGCGGGCCGGCGCGAGACTGGCGCCGCGCGGCCCGGACTTACAGGAAACCGCCCATGAGCTCGCTGCCCCACTGCCCGCAATGCAATTCCGAATTCACCTACGCAGACGGCGCCATGTTCATCTGCCCGGAATGCGCCCACGAGTGGCCGCAACAAGCCGCCCAGAGCCAGGACGATAGCCGCGTCGTGCGGGATGCCAACGGCAACCTGCTGGCGGACGGCGACAGCGTCACCGTCATCAAGGACCTGAAGGTCAAGGGCTCGTCCCTGGTGGTCAAGGTGGGCACCAAGGTGAAGAACATCCGCCTGGTGGAAGGCGATCACGATATCGACTGCAAGATCGACGGCATCGGCGCAATGCAGCTGAAATCGGAATTCGTCAAGAAGGCCTAAGTCTCCGCCCTTGCCCTGCCCGCCATGACCGAGAACCAGCCCAACAACCCTCTCCACGGCATCACCCTGGAGAGACTGTTGAACGAACTGGTGGCCTACTACGGCTGGGAGGCCCTGGGGCGGCAGATCGACATCCGCTGCTTCACCCACGACCCCAGCATAGGCTCCAGCCTCAAGTTCCTGCGCCGCACACCCTGGGCACGGGAGCGGGTGGAATCGCTGTATCTCGACATGGTGAGGCGCGGGGCAAAGCAAAGAGGCGCTTGAAAGAGGAGTAGCGCAAGTGCATGACAGCCGGTACTAACTAAACGCCAGCCCTGCAACGCGCTATCCAGGCAACAAGACAAGCTCGCACCAGTGCCGATTTGTGAAGCGAGAATACGAAACGGACACCACATCGGTGTCCGTTTTCATTTGTGCGGTACCGCTAGCCCACGCGGCAAAACCCCGCCACATATCTCCTCTTGCCTGTCAGCCAGGGTGAACGCGACGACCGACCGCTCTTCGGCCTTTGCTGACGGTGGTGCCGGCTCGGCAGAATGGCCTCTTTTACACAGGTTGCCGACGGTGAGAGGCTACCTACGCAAATTGACCAAGATCTGGTTCGCCCGCCATAATCCCCGAGCCTCTCTCCGTAGGCTACTTCGCAGTTCGACGGGAAATAACAGCAACAAAATCCGTTCTCGCTGGAGCACATATGAAATCAATACCCGTACTTCCGGTTCACCAATGGGTCAAGAGTTGGGACCTAACAAAATGGACCCCAGAAGAAGGGCTTGGCGAACCGCCCAAAGAATTTTATGTCGCCTCAATGTCAATTCGTGACCTTCGTGCCTTAGCCAATGTAAGTAAACGCGAAATTCCAGAACGTAAGCAGGGTACGCACAATCCTGGCTACCAGCGCCCACGCGATGAGAAGCGCTCGCGGAAAATTGGTCGATATATCGACTACGGATATCCACTTTCTTCCCAACTTGGTCTTGATCCTAAGGATCATCCCGATCTGGTTCACCCTGGATGGTTGCCAACCACCATTCTTCTAAACCTAATTCCTGTCGGAGAGACGCGGCGCAGACACGGGAAGGATCTTACGGTTCCAGCGCATCTTGAAACGCGCATCGAGTACGGGCCATCAGGCCCTGTTCTTCGCTATCCTGAGCCAGAATCTGTGAGTGCTGATCCGCGCCTTGGCACAGATTATATTGAACCTATTGAGGTAATAGATGGGCAACATCGGCTTTTTGCTGCTGACGACTCTCTTCATTTAGATGAGTCCTATCAAGTCCCTGTAGTACTTTTCCAGGGACTTACTGAGCAGTGGCAAGCCTATTTATTCTGGGTAATCAATGTTGAACCTAGGAAGATCAATACCAGCCTCGCTTTCGATCTTTATCCAGAACTGAGAAGTAGCGCATGGTTGGAGCGTGGTGAAGCAATCAAGATCTACCAAGAGCACCGTGCGCAAGAATTGACCGAGCTCCTGTGGCGCCACCCTGAAAGCCCATGGTGCGAACGTATTGAGTTGCATGGCAAACGTGTCGATGGCCATGTCTCTAATGCTGCCTTTATCCGCTCCCTCGCTAGCAGCTTCATCAGGCGGTGGAAATCAGATGGCCGAATTGGTGGCTTATTTGGGTCCATCGATAGAGATGGAAAAGAGCGCCTGATTCGATGGACTCGTCTTCAGCAGGCTGCGTTTCTGATTTATCTCTGGGACAGAATCCATGCATGCATTAGAGTCGGAAATGCTGCCTGGATCGAAGGCTGCGAACGTGACTTTGAGGATGCCTCCACCTCCCAAAGAGAGGCCTTGACAAGCAAAAGCCTCCATCCTGCCTTCGCAGGTCCCTATACGTTGCTCGGTACAGACCAAGGTGCGCGAGCAGTCTTAGTAGTATTCAATGCCTTGCTCTCTGTCGCCTACGAAGACATTGGGCTCGACAATTGGGAATTAGATCAGGTTGGCGATGACGAACCGGAAACCGTTATAACGCAAGCGCTAGCCGACCTCCGAAGCCAGAAGACTATTGCCGATTTCATCAAATTGGTTTCTAAGTGCCTTTTTGATAGCACGTTTGACTGGCGTTCTGGGAGTGCCCCGAGTATCGACGCTGCACACCGACAAGCCCAAATGGCTTACAAAGGAAGCAGTGGCTACACGCTGTTGCAAAGAAATGCGCTATCTCATTTGCTTCAGCACAGTCCCGACGAGTTAAAGAGATACGTCAAATTGGTTCTCGATCGATCCGGCGCCTGACTAAAAACTGATGGCCAATCTCGCTAAAATATTTGCAGATAACTCAAGCGGTGCGCATGTCAAGAACGCGTACTCAAACTTGGGGCCGATTACCAACTTCAGCGACGTGCTGATCCCGACCGTAATGCCGCCTCCGGCTGCTTCAAGCGAGCTTGCGGCTGAACAGACTGTTCATCTTTGTGACGGCTGGCGTTACGCCACTTCAGCTATTAGCGCCTTCCTGCGAAATGCCCAAGGAGAAGCGATCCATTACGCATATTATGCAGAACTGAGAGCGGCGATGTCGCTATATGCCGGAACGGGAATTCGCATCCGGCAAGGTCAGAATTACTACGTCGACAGTGCGGGCACTAAACATCCCATCAATCCGGTAGGCAAGGACGAAAACATGCAACTCCGGACCCACACAATAGCTTGGGAACTGTGGGGACGATGGGTAAAAAGAAACGATGTTTGCGATCTCGTCCAGAATGGGCTGCGCGTCAGTCCAGCAGTTTCGCTTAGAACCATCATCCCCGGTCTTGCATTATTCAGCACGGAGGACATGGTCCTTAAATGGGGTAGCGATCTTCTTGCCGATCCTAAAGCTGATAAAAATGAGAGGAATATTGCGAGCTACTTGCCAACCCATGCAACAAAGCCCCTCTCGAGAATGTCGACTGATGACGTTGAATTCATTCTCGCACTGTGCAATCTCCTACTTCCAGCCGCAAGTGGTCTCAGAAATAGCCTTGCCTTCGACGCCGTACTTATCCAATGGCTCGTGCAAACTGCTATAGAAAGCAAGGTGCCAGACACTGACCCCGACTGGGCAGCCAAAGTAGAAGCAGAACGAGTGCGTATGATCGATGAGTTGTCGGCCTCGACAGGTGAGGGCAAGGATCTCTTGTCGGGACTTCTAATTAAGCCCGACGAAGCCCAGGCAAGTATATTCACTCATGCAGCATCTTCCGCAACAGAACCTCGGAACGTAATTAGCAGAGCCATCTTCCTTCTTCGTTTGGCAACGCTGAGCGTGGAGAAAAATCTCGCCACCTCACCGGCTTCTCCAGCTGCGGGATGGCTCTTGAACTGGCTCGACCACATAGGAATACGAAGTTGTACGTCTGACGTCGACCCAAGTGATTTATCGGCAGACCTTCAAATTGCTATCGATAGTCATCGCTCGACTTCATTCGGAAAACTACCTAACGAGCTGTGGGAAGATCCTCATGCTGGAAACACATACATAATTTCTCGAGCTGATCGTTCTGTTGCCTGGAGTGTCCTCTCATGAAGTACATGGGACACAAGGGCAAGATGCTTCCGGTGCTGGGTGACATACTCCTTCACTATGCGGATGGTGCCGGAAAAATTGCAGACCCGTTCTGTGGCTCAGCCGCAGTCTCATGGTTTCTTGCGGAAAACACAGACAAGGAGGTCGTAGCCGGCGATATCCAATCGTTCGCGGTAGCCAGGGCGAAAGCAGTCGTTGAACGTACGGAATCTTTCGACCCGGATCGCATGATCGAGTCTTGGTTTGCGAGGGCCACCAGCTTGGTTGGGCAGATCGCAAGCCATTTCCCAAACAACCTTCGTTCTATCGAGCCCAATCTCACCGACCCCAAACAGATCAAACAAGTCGTCACACAATCGCGAAATTTCTGTCGCGACGTGCTCCCCGCCGTGTTCGACGATTTGGGCGGGATGTGGCCAATCTCGAAGGCGTATGGTGGCTATTATTACTCTCCGGTGCAGTCGCTTGTTTTCGATGCGCTCAGGCAGTGTCTGCCGTCTAACACCGATAAACGAAAGGTTGCGCTGGCTGCGTTGGTTGAGGCGGTAAGCAGCGCCGCCGCCGCGCCAGGGCATACCGCGCAACCCTTCCAGCCGACCACATCATCGGCCAAATACATCATTGAGGCTTGGACGCGCAACTCCTGGTCTCTCGTCAAGAATGCCGTAGAGGAAATTTCCACTAGGACTGCGCTAGTAAAGGGAAAAGGAGTCGTTGGCGATTTTCGGAAGACGATAGCCCACCTTAACGAGGGCGATCTCGTATTCGCCGACCCACCTTACTCTGGCGTCCATTACAGCCGCTTCTATCACGCACTCGAAACTGTTACGCGCGGGATAGAGTTCGAGCCAGAAGGAAGGGGGCGCTATCCGTCGATCGACGAACGCCCTTCATCGGCATTCAGCAAGAAGACGACGGCCAAGCAGGCGGCCAAGCAACTACTCGACGCATGTTCGACGAAGCGAGCAACGCTGATATTGACGTTCCCAACGGTGGGCGCCAGTAATGGATTGGACTCCAACGATTTCGTCGAGTACGGCCGTACGCTGTTCTCAGACGTTCATGTCGAAGAAGTCGAAAGCGACTTCAGCACATTGGGTGGGAACAAGAAACATCGCGAAGCGCGTCAAGCGTGCAACGAGTCGATCATTTGTTTCGTACCTTGAAGATGCCCCCAGAATCAGGTCTCAACTTCAGCAAATTACTCGACACCAGTCGTTCAGTTGAGTCGACGCCACCGGCAGCTTAGGCCGAAATCCAGCCCTCTCTCACCCCCGCTACCCACCCTCCGACAGCGGCTTCTCCCCCTCGCTGCGGGCGATGATCACGGCGCCGCAGGAGTCGCTCAGCACGTTGACGCTGGTGCGGCACATGTCCAGCACCCGGTCGGTGACCAGGATCAGGCCGATGGCCTCGGTGGGCAGGCCGAAGTGGGTGAGGATGAGGGTGATGGCCACCAGGCTGGCGGCGGGAATGCCGGCCACGCCGATGGAGGTGAGCAGGGCCAGCACCAGTACCGTGAGCTGCTGGACGAAGGACAGGTCGACGCCGTAGACCTGGGCGATGAACAGCACCGCCGCGCCCTCGTACAGGGCGGTGCCGTCCATGTTGATGGTGGCGCCCAGGGGCAGCACGAAGGAGGTGACCCGCTCCGACACGCCGGCGCGCTTTTCCACGCAGTCCATGGTCAGGGGCAAGGTGGCGGAGGACGAGGCGGTGGAGAAGGCGGTGAGCAGGGCCGGACTCATGGCGCGGAAGTGCCGCAGCGGGCTCACCCGGCCCAGCAGCCACATGAGCAATGGCAACACGATGAAGGCGTGCACCAGCAGGGCGCCCAGGACGGTGAAGAAGAAGCCCGCCAGGGGACGGAAGGCGTCCAGGCCCGAGGTGGCCACCACCTTGGCCACCAGGCCGAACACGCCGATGGGCGCGAACTTCATCACCAGGTCGGTCATGCCCAGCATGACCTGGGCGACACCTTCCCAGAAGCGGTGCTGGGTGCCGGCCAGGTTATCCGGCAGGCGGGTGACGAAGTAGCCGAACAGCAGGCTGAACACGATCACGCCCAGCATCTCGCCCTCCGCCGCCGCCGCCACCACGTTGGGCGGCAGCATGCGCAGGAAGATTTCCACCAGGTCGCCGCTGTCCCGACCGGCCACCTTGGCCATCACGCTGCCGGTCTCGGCGGAGAGCCCCAGGCTGTCCCGGGCCGGGTGTCCGTCGACGATGCCCGGATGCACGAGGTTGATGGCGGCCAGGCCCACCAGGATGGCCAGAACGCTGGTGAGCAGGTAATAGCCCATGGTCTTGGCGCCCAAGCGGCCCAGGCCACCCGCACCCCGGTTGCCGGCCACGCTGGCGACGATGGAGGCGACGATCAACGGCACGATGAGCATCTTCAGGGCATTGAGGAACAGGGCGCCGAGGAAGCTATAGATCTCCAGCACCGACACGCCGAACAGGGTGCTGTCCGCCTGGGTCGCGGCGCCGGCCGCCACGGCCAGGCCCAGGGCGATGAGCACCTGCCAATGCAGTTTGAGTTTGATCATCCGGGTTTCCTCATGGCGTTTTTTTCGGTCTGGGGGACAGGGCCGGGCGCGGGGCGCCAGCCCGGGAAAGCGGGGCAAGACAGAGTCATGGCGAAATAGTGGCGGCGTAATCCATACGGCGCAATGCCTTTCAATCCCACGCCCTACGGGCTAATTAGCCTGGAATCAGCAACTTCGCGGACAAATCGGACGTTGCAGCATCAAGGTGGCTTCGTGGATCATGTATCCCTTTTACCCCATTCACTTCTCCGTTTTCCGCAGACGGCAATAAGGACCAATGACCCTCTACGACGAATCCTCCATCCGCGTACTCAAGGGTTTGGAGCCGGTGCGTGCCCGGCCCGGCATGTACACGCGCACCGACTCGCCCACCCACGTCATCCAGGAAATCATCGACAACGCCGCCGACGAGGCCTTGGCCGGCTACGCCAAGCACCTATCGGTGCGGGTGCATCTGGACGGCTCGGTATCGGTGGAGGATGACGGTCGCGGCATTCCGGTGGGGCCCCACCCCACCGAGAAGGAACCCACGGTGGTGGTGGTGTTCACCCGGCTCCACGCCGGCGGCAAGTTCGACAAGACCAGCGGCGCGGGCGCCTATGCCTTCTCCGGCGGCCTGCACGGCGTCGGCGTGTCGGTAACCAACGCCCTCGCCACCCGCCTGAGCGTGACGGTCAAGCGCGACGGCGAGGTGCACCAGGTGGAGTTCGTCGACGGCGGCAAGCTGGCGCGGCCCCTGGAGATCACCGGCAAGTGCGCCAAGAAGGACACCGGCACCCTGGTGCGGGCCTGGCCCGATCCGGCCTTCTTCGATTCGCCGCGCATCTCCCTGGCGGAGATGGAGCGCCTGCTGCGCGCCAAGGCGGTGCTGCTGCCCGGCGTCACGGTCAAGCTCACGGTGGAGAAGCCCGAGGGCGACCAGGAGAAGATCTGGTCCTATCCCAACGGCCTGCCCCAATACCTGGCGGAACTGCTGGGCGACGCCGAGCCCCTGGTGCCGGCCTTCCCCGGCGAGCGCTACGCCGACGGTGGTGACGGCTTCGCCAAGGGCGATGGCGCGGCCTGGGTGTTCACCTGGTCGGACGGCGCCATCGCCGCCGAGAGCTTCGTCAACCTGATCCACACCCCCCAGGGCGGCACCCACGAGGCGGGCCTTAAGGCCGGCGTGTTCGATGCGGTGAAGGCCTTCGCCGAGCATCACGGCCTGCTGCCGCGCGGCGTGCAGCTGCGCCAGGAGGATGTGTGCGGGCGCATGAGCTTCGTGCTCTCGGCGCGCATCCTGGACCCCCAGTTCCAGGGCCAGGTGAAGGAAAAGCTCAACTCGCGGGAGGCGGTGAAACTGGTCTCGGCCATGGTGCGCGACCCCTTCGAGGTCTGGCTGAATGGAAATGTCGAGCACGGCAAGGCCCTGGCCGACCTGGCCGCCAAGGCGGCGGCGAGCCGGCTCAAGTCGGCCCAGAAGGTGGAGAAGAAGAAACAGTCCTCGGTGGTGGTGCTGCCCGGCAAGCTGTCCGACGCCAGCGGCTCCGACCCGGAGGGCAACGAGCTGTTCCTGGTGGAAGGCGACTCCGCCGGCGGCTCCGCCAAGCAGGCCCGCGACCGGGAGACCCAGGCCATCCTGCCCCTGCGCGGCAAGGTGCTGAATACCTGGGAGGTGGAGCCGGAACGCCTCTACGCCAACAACGAGGTGCACGACATCGCCGTGGCCCTGGGCGTGGAGCGGCACGGCATCGATGACCACCCGGACCTGTCCGGCCTGCGCTACGGCAAGGTCATCCTCATGGCCGACGCCGACGTGGACGGCTCCCACATCAACACCCTGCTGCTCACTCTGTTCTTCCGGCACTTTCCCAGGTTGGTGGAGAACGGCCGCATCTGCGTGGCCCAGCCGCCCCTCTACCGGGTCGATGTGCCGGCCCGGGGCAAAAAGCCCATGCGCCGCTTCTACGCCCTGGACGACGACGAGCTGACCGCCATCCGCGACCGCCTGGTGCTGGAGGGGGTGCGCGAGGAGTCCATCGAGATCGGCCGCTTCAAGGGCCTGGGCGAGATGAACCCGGAACAACTGCGCGAGACCGCCATGAGCCCGGCCACGCGCCGGGTGCTGCCGGTGCAGGTGACGCGGGAAGAAATGACGGCCGCCGTGGCCATGTTCGACATGCTCATGGGCAAGGGCGAGGCGAGCGCGCGCCGGGAATGGATGGAAGCGAAGGGCAACACAGTGGAGGCCGATATATGAGTGGACGACCAACCGCCGAGACGGGCGATACCAACACTGCGGACGTGAGCAGCGCAGCCAAGGACGAACGCAAGTTCTGCTCCAGCTGCGGCCGCACCAAACCCCTGTTGGGCGGCGCCCTGGTGCGCTGCGCCAACGGCAGCAAACGCTGGAAGTGCGCGGACTGCCGCAACCGGTCCAAGGCGCACCTGGCGGCCAAGGACAGCGGCGAAGAACCCAGCAAATGACCTTTAATTCATTACCACAGAGGCACAGAGGCACAGAGGAAAATCAAAGAGTCATTTCCGTTTGGCTCCCCGCCCGGTGGGTGATCGCCAGAAACTTGATAGCCCGCTTGTCCCCGGGTTTTCTCTGTGTCTCTGTGTCTCTGTTGTTCCAAGCGAGTTTTCCAGGATGATGCCCCCCGACGAGACCCTGACCCCGGACCTGTTCATCGCGACACCCACCGGCGACGGCCAGGAGCCGCCGCCCCCCGCCCCGCCCGCCGATGACGCCGGCGGGCAAAAGGATTACCTGCCCCTGGGCGAATACGCCGAGCGCTGCTACCTGTCCTACGCCATGAGTGTGGTGCTGGGCCGCGCCCTGCCCCACGTGGAAGACGGCATGAAGCCGGTGCAGCGGCGCATCCTCTACTCCATGCGCGAGATGGGCCTCACCGCCAGCACCAAGCACGTGAAATCCGCGCGGGTGGTGGGCGACGTCATCGGCAAGCTGCATCCCCACGGCGACCAGTCGGTATACGACGCCATGGTGCGCATGGCCCAGGGCTTCACCCTGCGCTACCCGTTGATCGACGGCCAGGGCAACTTCGGCTCCCGGGACGGCGACGGCGCGGCGGCCATGCGCTACACGGAAAGCCGCCTCACCCCCATCGCCGAACTGCTGCTGGCCGAGATCGACGCCGGCACCGTGGAGTTCAAGCCCAACTACGACGGCGCCTTCCAGGAGCCGGTGCTGTTGCCGGCGCGCCTGCCCCTGCTACTGGCCAACGGCGCGTCTGGCATTGCCGTAGGCATGGCCACCGAGATCCCGCCCCACAACCTGCGCGAACTGGCCGAGGCCGCCATCCACGTGCTGCGCCACCCCACGGCGCGCACCCAGGACCTGATGGCCATGGTGCCC
>JBGSHR010000081.1:0-16521 GCA_041752155.1 Thiobacillaceae bacterium
ACGGCGGCCTGGTCAACCCGGTGCCGGTGTCCCTGGCCCGCGCCATGGGCGCCGATGTGGTGATCGCGGTCGACCTCAGCGCCGACATCCTCGGCCGCCACATCCACGAGACACGCGAAGCCGAAGCACCCGCCCATGAAACCAGCGAGTGGATGCGCAAGCTGCAGGAGAACCTGAACGCGCTCATGCCCGAGCGGGGGGAAGCCGAGCCCCGCCCCCCCTCCATGCTGGACGTGGTGGCCTCCAGCATCAACATCATGCAGGTGCGCATCAGCCGCAGCCGCATGGCCGGCGAACCGCCGGACCTGATCGTGACGCCGCGCCTGGCCCACCTGGGCCTGATGGATTTTCACCGCACGCGGGAAGCCATCGACGAGGGCAAGCGCGCCGTGGCGGCCGTGCTGCCGAATCTGCGCGCGCTCATGGAGGAATTGCCATGAGGAAGCAGGTAGCGTTGCAAGATGAAATCTCCAATCGGAGCGAGCCATGAGCAAGTCCACGGCAAGCTACTGGAACGCATTAAAACCGGAAAACCGGGAGCGCTGGACGCCCATCCAAGGACTTGAGGGGATGGCCGAGGAACTCACCCTGAGCATCGATCCGATCACCGGCGAGTACACCCGGCTGACCCGCTTCCTCCCCGGCGCCGACACCGCCTCGTTCGGCGGCAAAACCCACCGCTACCCCGAGGAGGTGTTCATCGTCAGTGGCCGCCTCTACGACCAGGCATTCGACATGTGGCTGGAAGCCGGGCATTACGCCAGCCGCCCTCCCGGCGAACTGCACGGGCCCTTCAAAACCGACGTCGGCTGCCTGGTGCTGGAGGTGTCGTTTCCCAATCGCATCAATGCCGACAATAAAGACTAAGCTGCCACGCCCTTGCTGAATGACGGCGTCCGCATACACGCCACCGGAACCAAGCCCTCTCTTCCCATGACGACCATCTCCACCCGAATCGCCAGCCCAGCGGACCTCGACGTCGTCGCCTCCCTGTTCGATGCCTATCGCCAGTTCTACCAACAGCCGGCGGATCTGGCCTTGGCCACCCGCTTCATGACGGAGCGCATGGGCAAGCAGGAATCGGTGGTCATCGTCGCCCAGGGGCCGGAACGGACGGTGCTCGGTTTCTGCCAGTTGTACCCGACGTTCTGCTCGGTGCAAGCCGCGCCTATCCTCACGCTGTACGATCTGTTCGTGCGGCCCGAGGCAAGAGGGGCCGGCGCGGGCAAGCAGCTCATGCTGGCGGCGGAACGCTACGCCGCCGACCACGGCTTTGCGCGCATGGATCTGTCGACGGCCAAGACCAATTTGCCCGCCCAGGCACTCTACGAATCTCTCGGTTGGGTACGGGACGGAACCTTCCATACCTACAGCAAGGCCATCGCCGGCTAGCCGCCCCTAGCCGGCGCCCCAGAATGGCGCCAGGCCGCCCAGGCAGAGGGCGCCGTGCCGCAGGAGTCCCCGCAACCATGGATATACAACACGCAAATTCAATGGCTTACACAATGGCATGTCGCTTGCTATGACTTGCTTGGGCAACGCAACGGCGCGTGCCCACATGCTTCGACCTTCATGATCCTTGGACAACGGCGTCCTTCCCACGGGGAGGACGTTTTTTTTTGCGCCGGGATAAATACAGGACATTGAACGACCGCCAGCGGCCTGATCAAACTTGTCATCCATTTTCAGCAACCCAGGTTTTTTACCAAGAAAGGAAACACCATGACCCCCGAGCAAATCAGCCTGATCCAATCCTCCTGGAGCAAAGTCGTCCCGATCCAGGAGACCGCCGCCAAGCTGTTCTACGACAAGCTGTTCGAGCTGGACCCCGCCGTGAAACCCATGTTCAAGGGCGACATGGTCGAGCAGGGCCGCAAGCTGATGATGTCCCTCGGCATGGTGGTCAACGGCATCACCAACCTGGACAAACTGGTCCCCGGCATCCAGGAGATGGGCCGCCGCCATGTGGGCTACGGTGTCCAGGCCAAGCACTATGACACCGTGGGCGCCGCCATCCTGTGGACCCTGGAGCAGGGCCTGGGCGCCGACTTCACCCCCGCCACCAAGGAGGCCTGGACCCTGGCCTACACCACCCTGGCCAACGTCATGAAGGAGGCCTCCTACGGCGCCGCCTGACGGGCGGAGAACCACACGACAAGCTGAAACAGCCGCCTGATCCGGGCCTCCCCACAAACGGAGGCCCCTCGAGGCTGTCGATTTTTACCATTAGGGCCATGACCGGCATCGCTCGCCGCTCACCTTCGTGACATGGCTGAATCTGGCTGAATGCGAGGATTGTCGCGCCCTCGGCGCGATTGAAATATTTGAAGATCGTTTGATGCCTGCACTATATTCCAGCCTCGAACGCCACACAGGCTAGCTAGAAGGTGCCATGAGCGAACCTCAGGAACTCGCAACATCGAACGGCTCGACAGAGCCGGCCGCAATCGAATACAGCGCACTGACGCGGGAGGAGCAGGAAAAGATCCTGCATCTGCAGCAAGCCATTCTGGAATCGGTGGCCCGTGGCGCGGACCACCAGGAGGTCATCGACCAGGTGTGCCAACTGGAGGAGCAACTCCTGCCCAATTCCGTCGGCTCGGTCATGCTGATGGACGATGCCTACGAATTCCTCAACGTCTATGCGGCGCCCAGCATCCCCCCCGAGGGCGTCTCCCAATTGAACGGCCTGCGGCCCGGCCCCGGCGGCGGTTCCTGCGGCAATGTGGTGTATCGCCAGGAACCCCAGTTCGTCAGCAACACCTTCAACGATCCCCGCTGGCAGAACCTGCGCCAGCTGGCCTACAACTTCAATCTGTGTTCCTGCTGGTCGGTGCCGATCTACTCCGGCGAGCACAAGATCGTCGGCACGTTCGCCCTGTCCAGCTTCGAACACCGCACACCCAGCCCGTTTCACCGCAAACTGCTGGAGATCGGCTCCTCCATCATCGGCATCGTGCTGGAGCGCCAAAAAGCCCAGGAATCGCTACGCCTGTTCGAGACCGCCTTCGACGGCAGCGAAGAGGGTTACATGATCACCGACACCAACAATCGCATCCTGTCGGTGAACCGGGCGTTCACCAAGGTGCTGGGCTATACCCTGGACGAAATCAAAGGCAAGACGCCCAAGGCGTTTGCCTCCGGCCACCACAACAAGGCCTTTTACACAGCGATGTGGGAAAGCATCGCCGCCTTCGGCCATTGGCGCGGCGAGATCTGGAACCGGCGCAAGAACGGCGAGGTCTTTCCCGAGTGGCTCACCATCTCGGCGGTGAACGACCCGGCCGGCAACACGACGAACTACATCGGCATCTTCAGCGACATCAGCGAGCGCAAGACGGCGGAGGCCCAGATCCAGTACCTGTCCTCCCACGATGCCCTCACCGCCCTGCCCAACCGGATGCTGTTCAAGGATCGCCTGGAAAACGCCATCGCCTTCGCCGCGCGCGCCCACACCAAGGTGGCCCTGCTGAACCTGGATCTGGACAACTTCAAGCTGCTCAACGACTCCCTCGGCCATGCCGCCGGCGATGCCCTGCTGCGCGGCGTCGCCGCCCGGCTCAAGTCCTGCGTGCGCGACACCGACACCTTGAGCCGCCAGGGCGGCGACGAATTTCTCATCGCCCTCACCAGCATGCCGGACGCCGATGCCATCAGCACGGCTGTGCACAACATTCTCGATCAGATCGCCAAGCCCATCGAGCTGGAGGGACGCGCCTTGTCGTTGACCTGCTCCATCGGCGTGGCCGTCTATCCGGACGATGGCGACGACTTCGAGACCCTGCTGAAAAAAGCGGACAAGGCCATGTACCACGCCAAAGAGGCGGGCCGGAACGCCTACCGCTACTTCACCGAGAAGCTCAATACCGACAGCCTCGAACACCTGCGTATCGCCCATGGCCTGCGCCAGGCGGTGAAACAGAATCAGTTCACCCTGCACTACCAGCCGCAGATCGACCTGGCCTCGGGGCGCTTGATCGGCGCCGAAGCGCTGATCCGCTGGAACCACCCGAGCGAGGGACTGGTACAGCCGGGCCGATTCATCGGCATCGCCGAGCAGACGGGCCTCATCGTCGAAATGGGCGAGTGGGTGCTGCAAGAGGCCTGCCGTCAGGCGATGGCCTGGCAACGGGCCGGATTACCGCCCTTGGTGGTGGCGGTCAACATGTCCGCGGTGCAATTCCGGCGCGGCAATGTCGAGAAATCGGTGCGGGCGGCCCTCGATCAGAGCGGCCTGGCCCCCCAGCTCCTGGAGATCGAACTCACCGAGTCGGTGCTGCTGCATGACATGGACCATATGCTGACGCAGATCAACCGCCTCAAGGATCTGGGTCTGAAGCTGGCCATCGACGACTTCGGCACCGGCTATTCCAGCCTCTCCTATCTGAAAAAATTCAAGGTCGATCGCCTGAAGATCGACCAGTCCTTCGTGCGCGACATCGCTCTCGTCCCCGACGACATGGCCATCGTCAGCGCCATCGTGCAAATGGCCCACCTCCTCAATCTGCGCACCATCGCCGAAGGGGTCGAGACCATGGAACAACTGGCGTTCCTGAGCGAACAGGGCTGCGATGAGGCCCAGGGGTTTTATTACAGCAAACCGCTACCGCCGGATCAGTTCGAGGCGTTTGTCGGGATGCATAAAGCCTAGCCACCCCGGCCCGCCGCTCCCCGGGCGATCGGCTCCTGATCGTCCCGGCACCCGCCCGGCGGCGGCGTTGCTTCTCCTTGATCTACAGGCAACGGGCACATCCAGTCGGCTTGCGTGCGCGCCGACCCCGGACATCGGAACTTTTGGACATCGGGGGGCATCCTGTTAAGTTGTGGCCTTGTCCGATCACGCTTCGCTCGAAAATTCACCTGCGAACGTCCGGACAGCCCCCTCTCCCACCGCTTCAATCCACTCGATCCAAAGGAGCCCATGCATGGTGAAGAAAAATATCGTCCCCGCCGCGTTGTGTTGTACCGCCCTGTTGGCGATGTCCGGAACGGCATCCGCGTTGTGCATCAAAGTACCCGAGGCGAACCTGCGCCAGGGCCCCGGCACCCAATACGAGAAAAGCTGGGAAATCTACCAGTACATGCCCCTGAAAAAGATCGGCCAGCAGGGCAACTGGTACCAGGTGGAAGATGTGGACGGAGACACCCATTGGGTCTTCCGCAATCTGGTGACCGACAAGATGCGCTGCGCCGTGGTGAAGGTGGGCACGGCCAATGTGCGCACCGGACCGGGGACCGGCCATGCCAAGTCACCGTTTAGTCCCGTCGAAAAATACTATTCCTTCAAGGTCATCGACACGCAAGGCGCCTGGGTCAAGGTGGCCGACGAAGTGTTCGACGAGGGTTGGGTGGCGCAAAAGCTGCTGTGGATTCAGTGAGCCGCAAGGCCTCCCGGTTCTCCTGAGCGGGATCGGGAAATCAGCGCGAATCCCCAGGGCCCAGGTCCGCGGCCCATAGCGCATCGGGCCATGAGCGCCGAACCCGACAGCCTCAGCGGTGCATCTGGTTGAGCTGCTTGGCGATGATGTCGTGGTTCAGCCAAAGCACCGGCCCGGCGGGATTGGAGGTCTCGAAGAACATCAGGGGGCCGGTGCCCTCCAGCACCAAGGCGCTCAAGTGATCGGTCACCAGGGCTTTGCGATCCTTGTGCATCTGGGTGATGGCTTCCGAGGTGCCGATCATCAGATCGGCCAGCTGCGCCGTGTTGTCCATGGGCCAGGCCGCGAAATTGCGGAACGTCTTCATCACGTCGTTCGCGTTGTAGGCGTCGATGGTCTCCAACAGGTTTTCCAGGGAGGTCTGGTCCTGCAACAAGTCGCGACAGGCCTGCCATTGGGCCTCCGCCCAAACACCGCCTAATTCCTTTTTCAACGCCCTGAGCAACGGAAACAAGGAGAGCTCGACGCCGACGAAGATGTCGGAGGAGTTGGTGCGGATCTCCGGGCAGTTGTACACCGTGGCCTTGACGCCCTGAGCCCAGGCCGCTTCGGCCACCTGTTCCAGACGCATCTTGGCGTAGCCCTGGGTGTAGCTGGTGTAGGTCTGCCACTGGTATTGGCCATCGATGAGGATCTCGGTGCCGTGGTAGCCGTAGGCGCTGTAGCGCGCCTGGCCGCCGGTCTTTTCCAGGCGGGCGCGTATCCCCGCGCTGGCGTCGATCAGGTACTGGAAGGTATTGGCGGTGACCTCGTCGAAATTCATCAGGATCAGCTTGCCGAGATCGCTGTCGAGCAAGGCGCGCGAGGACAGGAAGCGCTCGCCGCGCCCCTTGTAGATGCGGTTGGCGATGGCCAGGAACACCTTCACCTTGGGAATGCCGCCGGCCATGGTGTGGGCGAAGAAGACATTGCTGCCGTCCGGGATCATCCTGTCCAGTTCGGCCATCACCTTGGCGGCGGAGTCCTTGATGCGCTTGACGCCCACCTCGCGGCACTTCTCGATGTGGGCCCAATCCAGCTTGTCGTCCTGCCAGCTCTTGAGGGTCATATTGGCCAGCAGATCGGTGGGCGTGGGCTCGCCGGCGGGGGCATCGAGATCGAAACCGGCCATCATCGGCACGTTGATGATGTGTCCGCCCAGGCTGGCCTCGGCCTGGGCCAGTTCCTCATCGGTGAGGGGGCGCAAGGCGTTGTTCTCGTCGCGGCGGCCGACGGTGATGCCGAGGATGGTCATGCCGGCCTTGCGCGCCTCGTTGACCAGGCCGTTGGCGTAGCCTCGGCCGAACAGCTCGCCGAACAGGACGAAGACGTCCCCCGGACGGAAAATATTGCTTTGCGGAATGGCTCTCAAGGGTATGGGTGCGGTCACGGCAATGGCCTCAAATCGGTAACAGGGCGAATTCTAATGGGCGCGCATCAATCAGTGAGCCAATAACACGACAGCGGCGGCACGACGAGGGCCTCGTTTTCCGCCTCGACGCGCTCCCCCGAGCAGATGTCCTTCATGCCTTCCGGCAGGAAAAAGCCGTGGGCCCGCAACGCGTCCACCGGCAGGGTCTGGGCCGCGCCGTTGAAATTGCCGATCACCAGCACCCGGTTGCGGCTGTTTTGCGGGTCGCTGCGCGAGAACACCAGCAGATGGGGGTTGTCCAGGGTCAGCAATTGGCGGTTGTCGAAATCCGCGAACGCCGTGATCTCCTTGCGCAGCGCGATCATCTTTTTCAGGGCGCTGAATATGCGCTGCTCCACCGTGCCGGTCTGATGGCGTTTTTCCGCCTTGTTCCAATTGAAGTTGGAGCGGTTCATCCAGCGGTTGTCGGCGGCCTTGGAGGGCTCGGCCAGATACTCCAGGCAGTTGAGGGTGCCCACCGCGTCGCCGTAGTACAGCAGCGGGATGCCGCCGAAGGAGAGGATCATGCCGTGCAGCAGGACGATGGTCTTGATGGCGGCGTCGATGGCCGCCTCGTCCTGGCTTTCCAGGGCGGCCTCCAGCCCCACCAGGGAGGCCAGGGAGCCGGAGATGCGGGCGTCGCCGGTCTTGGGGTTCTCGCCGAAGGGCAGGCCCCGGGCGATGGAGCCGGGA
This sequence comes from Thiobacillaceae bacterium, assembly GCA_041752155.1. Lineage (GTDB taxonomy): Bacteria > Pseudomonadota > Gammaproteobacteria > Burkholderiales > Thiobacillaceae > PFJX01. Next base: position 7,522 of record JBGSHR010000081.1, read on the forward strand.
AAGCGGCCGGTGAAGTAATCGATCAGAAAACGCCGGTGCTGGGCCGGGTCGGAGCCGGCCAGGCGGATGTCGTTGTCGTCGAAGCCCAGGCCGATGTCGTCGTGGCAGCGCACGTAGTTGAGCCAGGTGGCCCGCTCCAGCTTGTTGGGCAGGTTCTTGAGCCCCTGGTTGAGCAGGGCCGCGTTCTTGGTGGCCACCGCGTCCCACAGCAAGGCCATGAAGGTGGCGTTGTAGGCGATCTCGCACTCCTTGGCATTGATCGCGTCCTCGCCGAAATACTTGGAGATCTCGCCGGGCGCGACGATGGCCTCGGCGATGAACAGCACCCCCGGCGCGGTCACCTGGCAGCAGTCCTTCATCAACTGCAGCAGCAGGTGCGCCTCGCGCTCGTTCTGGCACACGCTACCCATTTTTTTCCATAAGAACGCCACCGCGTCCAGGCGCAGGATGTCTGCCCCCTGGTTGGCCCAGAACAGGATGATGTCGATCATCTCGATCAGCACCGCCGGGTTGCGGTAGTTGAGATCCCACTGGTAGGTGTTGAACACCGTCATCACCCACTTGCCCATCTCCTCGTCCCAGGTGAAGTTGCCAGGGGCGGTGGCCGGAAAGATCTCCGGCATGGTCTCTTCAAAGATGTCCGGGGTCTCCCGGTCGGGGAAGACGAAGTAGTAGTCCTGGTATTTCTGCTCGCCCTGGCGCGCCCGTTGCGCCCATTCGTGCTCGTCGGAGGTGTGGTTCACCACCACGTCCAGGGCCAGCAGCATGTCGCGCTTCTTGAGGGTGGCGGCCAGGTCCGCCACGTCCTCCATGGTGCCGAAACGGGGATCGATATTGAAGAAATCCCGCACCGCGTAGCCGCCGTCGCTCTTGTTCGGCGGGCAGTCCAGCATGGGCATGATGTGCAGCATGTTGATGCCCAGTTCCTGCAGGTAGGGCAGATTGGCGCGCAAGCCCTTGAGGTCGTCGGCGAAACGGTCGCAGTACAGCGCCATGCCCACCCACTTCTGGCTGAGGAACCAGTTGTAGTCCTTCTCCCGCGCCAGGTCCGACTTGCGCAGCGCCGGCGCCCGCTCGATGTAACGCAGCGCCAGGGTCTCCACCAGGCTGGTCATCTGCTCCTTGAAATCGGCGCGCTCGCCGTACAGCAGGTGGAACAGGGAATGGATGGCATAGAAGTTCGCCCCCAGGCGGGTATAGAAATGCCGCAGCTGCGCATTGCCGATCTCGGGCTTCAGCCCGACAAGGATCTCGTTCAACAGCGAGTGGGATGCTTGTTCGTACATGCGTGACCTTTGTTGGCGTTCAGTCCTGCCCGTGCGGTCCGCCCCCCCGCCGGCCGATCATGCCTATCCCGAGAGCGGCGGCGCACCTCAGCCCCGTAGCAGACAAGCGAAGCAACACATGGGTTCAATCTCGTGAAGAGCACCAAGGCCGGGCAAGCGCCCCGGCCAGGGCGGGATTCTACCGGTTGGGGGCGCGTGCCTGAAGGCGGCATCAGACGGGGACAAACATTGGAGTCGGCGATCGGGCCACATCAGGCCCTGAGCGGAAGTTCGGCCAATGTACGGGGGCCGTCTCTTGTTCGGCCTGAAGCGACATCCAGATTTGCTGCTCAATTCATGCTGAGCGGCAGTTTTGTGGGAACCTCATGGCAGGCGCGGAAGTAGGCCTCTACGCTGGCTAGCACGCTTTGCTGGTAGGTCTTGGGCTGGTAACTGGTCATGGCGTGTCGAGGCGGTCAATCCAGTAGTCCGGTTCGCGGTGCTGATGAGCCACCGCCAGGACGACAATCTCTTGATCCCTCACGACGTAGAGCGCCTTGTATGGAAAGTCTTCCAGCAAACAGCGTCGCACCGGCTCGCGTTCGATCTGCCATGCCAAGGGGTGCATGGCTATCCGCCGACCGGCCTCGGCCGCCGCTGCCTTGAAGCGATCACCCAAACCAGGCTGCTGGCGGTTGTAGTAGCGCTTCGCGGCGGCCAATTCCTGCTGCGCGGGCGGAAGAAAGACAACGCGCATCACAAATCCCGAAACACGTCTTCCATCGGAATAGCTTCAAGACGGCCCTCGTCATAGGCCTTCAAGCGACGCAATACCTCTTCTTGCCAAACCTGGTCTATCTCAGGGTCTGGTTTGTCCAGGCTTCTTAACAGGGCGTCGGCCAATAAAGAGCGGTCTTCCGAGTTCAGGCGCAACACCTCATCCAACAAAGTTTGCGTAACCATTTGACACTCCTTTCAGTCGTTCATGGCAGTACATCAACTCTACACATCCAGCGCATACGGCGTCTGTTTGAAGGTTATGCGCTCGCGGGCCAGCCTGGGCGTACCCAGGCGGCAGGCGGCAGCATAGATCACCTTGGCTCCATCGTAGCGGGGCAGGATGTCATAAACCGGCCCGGTCAGCACGTTGCCGCCGGCCACCGATTTGTCTTTGAGGATGCCGTTGTAAAGCAGGTAGATCGCCCGGCCTTCGTGGATGCCCAGCAGCGGAGACAACGCGTAGGTCGGGTTAGCGCAGCGTAACCCGACATCCGCTGCCGTATCGCCGTCTTGCGTCGGGTTACGCCCTGACGGGCTAACCCGACCTACGCCTGCTACCGGTTGGGGGCGCGTGCCTGAAGGCGGCATCAGCGGGGACAGGCATTGGAGTCGGCGATTGGGCCACATCAAGCCCTGAGCGGAAGTTCGGCCAATGTACGGGGGCCGTCTCTTGTTCGGCCAGAGCGGACGTTAGCCCCTTCGGCAAAGAATGACTGTTTCACATCCAAAAGGAGACGCTCAGTCAGTCCCTCAACGAAATACTGCCTTTGGGAAGGCAAATTCGTGATCTCAATCGCACCCGTTGACTGTTGGTCGGCGTCTGATTGTTAGACGTGCGCAGGTATGGCAGCTTTAAGGTAGGCTGCCAAACAAGTACAGTCGGCCACAATCGGCCAGTTAGTTCCGCAACCGATCACTACTCAACGATTCAATCAATCACGCAATGTCGCAATCACCTGAACTTGCCGGCGGCGAGGGTTTCACCTTTGAGGGCGACGCGGCTGCGTTCTATCTCACCGCGCTGCTGGCTGAGGCATATGCACCCGGCATCGATGATCGAATCGTTGTCCGCGTTTCGGTTCAGCAGCGCGACTTCGGCGAACCGCTCGATGATGTGATCGTCGATTTTGAAGATGCCGCAAAGAACCCCGCTCGCCTTAGCCTCCAGGTAAAGCGTCCGCTCACGATCAGCAAGGCGGAGACGAACACCGACTTTCGCGACATCATCCGCGACAGTTGGCGCACTCTCAAAAAACCTGATTTCCGCATCGACACCGACCGCTACGGGGCAGCAGTTGGCACGATCACCCCTGCCAAAGAACGAGCACTCAAGACCCTTTGCGATTGGGCCCGTGAGAGTCTGACGGCAGACCATTTTGACGCTCGCTTTGCACAGGGCGGCAACGCCAGTGACGATATCAAAACGGTTAAGAACGACGTCGTTGCCCTACTAGAGGAAGTGGCGAAGGGGGCGCAGTGCACGAGTGAAGAAGCACATCAGTTCCTTGCGCACTTCGTGCTCATCCAGTTCGATTTCCTACGCGAAGGTGCCACTGATCCCCCGGACGCCATTAATCGCATCCGGGATTGCCTCGCACCCGATGACGCAGCCAAGGCACCCCTCGTCTGGTCGCGGGTAGTACAGCTAGCCCGCGCATCAGCCGGCAAATCCGGCCAGTTGGATCGCGCGCGGCTTGTGCGCTCGATTTCACCTGTCGCTCGCCTTCGCGGCGCAACCTCCTTTCGCCTCGACCTCGACAAGCTGGCGGAGCTCGCAAAGAGCTACGCCAACCTGATTCCGGACGATGTTGGCGGAACTAGGCTCGACCGAACCTCGCTCCTTGAGAACCTGGACGCCAAACTCACCACGGCCCGTGTCGTCCAGGTCCGTGGCCTGCCAGGAAGTGGCAAATCAGTCGTGGTGAGGCGCGCAGTCCAGCGCGCGCTAGGACGCGGGCCAATCCTCTTCATCAAAGCCGAACAGCTCGAAGGCACCAGCTGGATCAGCTATGCGACCTCGCACGGTCTCTCGGGAGCAACCCTGGAGCAACTTCTCGTGGAGGTCGGGGCCACCGGCACGCCCATTCTCTACATCGATGCGATCGATCGCGTCGAGAAAGAACATCAGCCCGTCATCCTTGACGTGATCCGCGCCATCGTGGAGTCGCCGCTGCTCGATAACTGGCGCGTCGTTGTCTCCCTTCGCGACACCGGCATTGAAGTGCTTCGCAATTGGTTGGGCCACTTCCTTGATGTCCTTAAGGTCGAGACTCTTGAAGTCGGTCAGCTGAGCGACGAAGAGGCCGAGATACTCGCAAAGGTCAAACCACACTTGAGACCGCTTCTGTTTGGATCAGCCCAGGTGCAAGAGATTGTCCGACGCCCCTTTTTTGCGAAGGTGCTGAACCAGAGTTACGTAACCGACCCCAGCGCTTCGATATTCGCTCCCCAATCTGAAGTCGATTTGATCGGGAATTGGTGGCGGCGGGGCGGCTACAACGAAACAGGCCAAAGCGCGATTGAACGCCAGCGTGTGCTGCTCGACCTGGCACGTGTTCGTGCCCGCCAGCTTAGCCAGCCGATTGGCCTCAGCCAGCTCATATCGGTCGCACACATCGATGACCTAAGATCGGACGGCATACTCCAGGATGCTCGCGAAGGGATTTCCGTCCGCTTCGCTCACGATATCTTCTTCGAATGGGCCTTCTTCCATGTCCTGGCAGAACGCGGGGACCAATGGATGGATGAGATCAAGGCTTGCGGCGAGCCGCCGGCAGTCGCTCGCGTCGTCGAACTCTCCTCCCAATGGGAGTACGCGCAGGGAAAAGGCTGGCCGACGAACCTCACCCAAGCCGAGGGTTCGGCCCTACGATCACAATGGCTGCGAGCGTGGCTGGTCGGCCCCCTCGGAACTGCGAGGTTCGAAGTTGATGAGGACCAATTCGCGACGGTCGTCTTTGCCGACGACTTCCGCCTTTTCAGGAAGGCGCTCGTCTGGTTTCAGGCTGAGAAGACCTCTCCAAATGCGAACATCCTCGCTGGCGCGCTCCCACAGGAGCAACGCCAACGGTTCGCTGATCTTCTCGGCTGGCCTTCCGACTTCGCCGCGTGGCGACGCCTCATCGACTTTATCCTCCAGCTTATTTCAGACATTCCGCAAAGGCTCTATCCGGAGATCGTTGCCATCTTCGAGGTCTGGCAGAACGCCCTGGCCGACTTTCGCAACCCGACGTCTCGCGCACTTCTAGAACGATGCGCTACCTGGCTAGCCGCTATCGACGCGATCAGTACTGCCGATGGTCCTGACGAGAATTCTGCTTACTGGGAGAAGGTGCCCGATCTCGGCGCTTTTCGAAAATCCCTGGGACAACTCCTCTTAAGATCGTCGCGAGCAGAACCAACCCTTGCAGCCGACTACTTGCAGCGGGTCACTAACTCAGAACGCATCCGCGACGATGCGTTTCACGACATCATCGCCTACTCACCCGTCCTCGCCCAGTCGCTGCCCCAGTCGGTCATCGAGCTTTCACTGGCGTTTCTGCGAGAGGAGCTGCCAGATGATCAAGTCGCCCGAGAAAAGGAGGAACTCCGGCGAGCAGTAGAGTGGCGTAAGAAGGTCTTAGCCAAGCCGGAAGCCAAACGTACACATCAAGAAAACATCTTTCTTTCTGTCGGGCCATCACCGCGAATCATCGGCGGTTTCAGCCACCACGACTGGAAAGAGCTATCGATCAACGACGACCACCGAAGCTTCTGGCCTCCTTCGCCGCTTCGAGAGCCCTTTCACTCGCTTTTCCAATCATCGCCAGACGAGGCACTACGGCTCCTTCGAGAACTCTGCAATCACGCGATGACTGGGTGGCAACAACTGCATCGTCTCTCGCACGACCGTGGCGGCAGCCCCATACCGCTTGAACTGACATTTCCCTGGAGCACCCAAAAGTTCTGGGGCACCGACCGGGAGTATCTTTGGTTTCGGTCGACGTGGGCACCCAAGGCTATCGGCTGCGGGTTTATGGCACTTGAGGAGTGGTGCTTCGCCGAGCTTGCGCGCGACCGGCCCGTTGACGAACTGATCCAGCAAATCGTCGAGGGGAACGAGTGCGTCGCCATTCTAGGCATTGCGTCAATGCTTGCACTTCACTCCGAGACGGTGTCCGAAGTGACGTTGCCGCTCTTCACCTCACAACGCCTGTTGGCGGCAGACCATAACCGATGGGCGCAAGACCTCTCGCCGACTGCTAGCCTAATCGGTTTTACGTCTCGCACCGACCAGCCGCACATTGAGGCGATCCGAGCAGCAAATGCCCGGGCAGTTCGCAAGACACAGCTTAGCTGGATGGTGCCAAGGTTCGTCTTTGCGACGGGGCCACTCTGCGGCCGAGCCCGCGAAGCAATCCTCAATTTCAAGAACGATCTCCCCTACCAGTACGAAGAACACCGCGACATTCCGCAGGTGCAGGCGAACCTCACGGCTCAGGCCCTCGAATATGCCGAGCTGGCGGACCCGAAAAACTATCAGGCCTACCGCACCAAAGAGGATTCAGACCAGATTGCGATTGTCCACGTCAGCCCTTCTGCTGCTGCACCTGAAAACGTCGCCAGGGCCGAAGAGGCTTCTACGCAACTTAGGCAAACTGGTCTTTGGACGTGGGCATCCAAGTCCTTCGAAGAGAAGACACTGAGCAACACCTACACGGTCGAGGAGGCCATCACCTTGGCCAAGGAAGCTGATGCCAGCGACTTGTTCAAGCACTTGATCGACGAGAGCGAAGTAGATCTTTTGGGTATGCGCCGAGGCGCAGTCGCCGCTACCGCCGCCATCGCGCTCAACTTCCGAGAAGGACGCACTCAAGAAGACCTTGAGTGGGCTCGTAACGTCCTTCGGCGTGCGATCCTCCTGCCAGAAAAGGCCGGTCCGATGTGGACGCCTGGCTCGGTCATCCCTTGGCACCAGGCGATCTATGTGGCACGAGGCCTCGCAGCCGATCTCCGCGAAGGTACAGCGGCGCGCGGTGCGGCACGCGACCTCCTCGGGCTGATCGCGCACCCACTTGAAGTCGTTTCGTTGGTCGCGCTCGAAGAAGCCTGCAAGCTTTGGCCCAAGGACCCCAAACTGACTTGGGCAGCACTGATCTTGGCATTTTCGCTCTGCCACGTTCCACTGCGGCCACGTAATCAAACCCATCAACACGGTGAAGCACTCCACTCTTCAAGTGAAGCTCAAGCGGTGGTCGACGCGGCGCTTGCGTTCTACGAGAACGGAAGCGGATGGGCCGCCCTTCCGTTACCGCCTCCAGCCTGGGTGAAGGTCGAACCCGGGAAGGGCCGGAGTAGGCGTCAAAGCTATGAAGAGTATGACGCGGATGATGTGGCCGACGCGGAAGATGCGTGGGGTGAACCGGATGTCTTCTGGCAATCAAAGCAAGCCGCAGAAATCCTCAAGCACATCCCCTTCGATGAGGTCCTGGACAGTAGCGCGAGAAATGCGCTTCTCGACTTCCTCGCGGGTGTCCTCGACTGGACCAACCAGAAGAATGCGCCGCCGTGGGTGAAACCCGGACGTCGAGATCGCTCGGCGAGTCGCATCTTTGAATGGACTCACACCCTAGGGTCGAGGCTCGGCCGGGTCGCCGGACTTCTCCCGCTTAACGATTTTCAGGCCCGCTTCCTCGAGCCGATTTTGGGGCTCGAAGGCGACAGCTGCTGGGCTCTCCTCTCTCCATTCGCGAGCACCTACGTCTGCGCCTACATGTACGATGCGCCGGCCGTTCCAGCCGACGCAGTCGCGACGCTTGACCTCTGCCTTGGGCGACTTCTCCAGGCCTCTGCCTTCAAGCGCGACGCCTATCGGAGCGGAGAATTCTCAGGCTTCGATCAGCCCGAGCTTGTTCGCACGTTGATGTTTGTCTCAGTCGAATGCGCGGACTTGGCCGCTCGCTACGTCAATGGCGACTGGTCCGAAATCAGCCGCATCCTGCCCCTGATCGATCGCTTCGTTCGCGCCGGCGGATGGACTGCTTCCGTGGTGGACCCGTTCTTGACGCTCTGTGAGCGAGCTAGGGCCAACTATCCGGCCGAAGCCTTCGCGGACCAAGTGCTCGCGATAATCGGCGACGGACCTGACAACCTTAAGGGTTGGCATGGAACGTTCCTTCCGGCGCGCATCGCAGAGCTGGTGCAGCACTTCGCGCATCGTGACGCACCGATGAAGCTGACTCTGGCTCAGAAGTACCTTCGAATCCTCGATATGCTGGTTGATATGGGTGACCGGCGAAGTGCAGCACTTCAGCTCGGTGAGGCTTTCCGCGAGATTCGATTGCCCTCCTAGCCCGAAATGTCTGGTCGCCATGGTTGGGGGACGACCACCACGCCACATCGCGGATGTAACCGACTGGAACTCGAAAGACAGCTACGGGTTGGAAGCGGCCAGACAGCTTTAAGCACTTGAACGGCAGCTTCGGCCGAACAACGGTCTGTCGCGAATATTTTCCTGATTGACCGTACTTTGCCCATCCCGCCAGATCGAGCAAGCGCCATTGCCCGTCCTCGCCTAGAGCCCTCCTGATCGCTACGCGGAAGGCCCCGCATCAGCGCCCGATCTGGGCCGCCAGCGGGCGGAATTGCAGGCCGTAGAACATTTCCAGGTAGCGCCGGGTTTCCGCCCGTTCCAGCTTGCTGACGTATTTCCAGAAGCCGTACACCCGCGCCAGGGTGAGCATGCGCTCGGCGTAGCGGCGCCAGGTGTAATTGGCGTCCACCCGGGCCAGGGAGGCGCTGGAGAGGGTCTGCCAATAATCCTCGCCCGCACCCTCGGCGCGGCAGCGGCGGAAGAACTCGGCCATGCTCTGGGCGGCCTGTTCGCCGTGGTTGGGGTCGATGTGGAAGCCGGAGATGCCGTCCTCGATGATCTCCAGGGGGCCGCCGAAACAGGTGGCGAAGGTGGGCAGGCCCG
>JBGSHR010000082.1:0-4828 GCA_041752155.1 Thiobacillaceae bacterium
GGTTCCGTCGATCCGGAAGACCTCCGACCTGGTGCAGGAGATCACGGCTGCGAGCGAAGAGCAGGCGAGCGGCGTGGGTCAGGTGAACGCAGCGATGAACCAGCTGAACCAGGCCACCCAGCAGAACGCCAGCGCCTCGGAGGAGCTCGCTGCAACCGCCGAGGAGATGAGCGGCCAGGCCGAACAGCTGCAGCAGCTGATGGGATTCTTCAGCCTGCAGGTTCACGAAGAGCAGAAAACTGCGCCCCGGGAAATGGCTGTCCCGGGCAAGCTGGCCTGGGCCTGAGTGGAGCAATTCAGAACGCATCGGCGTGCGCTTCCCCGGCTTTGCCGGGGAGCGTCGAAATATCGGTAAGGAGTAGTCCTGTGGGGCACAAAAATAATGGTACGGCCGTTCGCTCTGCGGACCTTCACGCCATTGTTCGTATTGGCGAGGGCATCCGTGGCGTGGTGGACACCGCACGCGAAGTGAACCTGGCCGCGTTGAACGCCATGCTGTCCTCCCGCCGTGGCGGCGACAACGCGGTGGGGTTCCGGGTGGCCTCGGCGGAATTGCGGGGAATTTCCACCCGCCTCATGGAAGCCATGCAGGGCCTGACCTTGCTGGTGTCCAGCATGGTCAACGAGGTCGCCCAGCGCCAGCGCAAGCAGCGCAACCAAGACTATTTCAGGCGGGTCCAGGACAGCCAGGATCGCATTGGCGGCCGATTGTCCGAAATCCTCGGCAAGCAGGAAGAAGAGGTGGATCGATTGGGCATGCTGCTGGGACAAAGCCGGCGCGACCTGCACATGAAGGCAAGCCGCGCGTTGCGCCTGTGCAACCAGGGACTGACCCTGTCCCGCAGCGCGCTGATCGAGGCCGCCTACGGCGGCGAGTCGGCACCTGCCCTGAAGCAGGTGGCAGAACAACTGGCCCAGTCCATCCATTCCGTGGCGGAAATGCTGGGTGGCGTGCGGGCCGAACTTGAGGAAGCAAGAAGATGAAAAAGCTGGAAACCCTGTTTTCGGAAGGGACGCATCAATGGCAGGTGATCGCGCGTGATCCGGAGCGCGCCAGCGCGCTGATCGACACCAATGAATACCTGATCGCCCACGGCAACGAGGCCATGCTGACCGACCCCGGCGGCCTGGAGATCTTTCCGGTGGTGTTCTCCGCCTTGGCGGCCGGCTTCGACCCGCGTCGGGTGAAATGGATATTCGCGTCGCACCAGGATCCGGACGTGATCAGCAGCCTGAGCCTGTGGCTGGAGTTCAATCCTGCGCTGCGCTGCTATGCCAGCCGCATCTGGGGCAGCTTCCTGCCCCATTACGGCGGCGACGAAACCACCTTCATCGGCCTGCCCGACGAAGGGGGAAAACTTCCGCTGGGCGGCATCGAACTGGATGTGGTGCCAGCCCATTACCTGCACTCGTCCGGCAATTTCCATCTCTACGATGCCAAGGCTCGGATCCTGTTCAGCGGCGACGTGGGCGCGGCCTTGCCTCCCCCGGAGGAGGATGAACTGTTCGTGACGGATTTCGATCGCCACATCCGCCATGCGGAGGGGTTTCACCGCCGCTTCATGGGATCCAAGGCGGCCGTGCTTGACTGGTGCGAACGGGCCGCCGTCATGGACATCGACATGCTCTGTCCGCAGCACGGCTCGATTTATCAGGGGGCCGATGTGATGCGCTTCATCAACTGGCTCTCGGAACTCGAAGTGGGGTCCGGCCTGTGGGCCACCCTGCCCGAGATGAAAAAGGCTGCGTGAGGCCGCCATGCTCAATGTCAGCCTCAAGGACAGCGAGTTCTCCAGCTTCCAGCAAATGATCTTCAGGATCGCCGGCATCAGCATGACCCCGGCCAAGAAAGCATTGGTGGCGGGTCGCCTGGCCAAGCGCCTGAAGCATCATGGCCTGGACAGCTATGAGGATTATTTCCAGCTGCTCTCCCGGCAGCAGGACGAGATGCAGGTGGCGGTGGACCTGCTCACCACCAACGAGACCTATTTCTTTCGCGAACCGAAGCATTTCGATTTCCTGCGCGGCCGGGTCCTGCCCGGGCATCCGGCCGGGCGGTCCTTCCGGGTCTGGAGCGCGGCCTGTTCCAGCGGCGAGGAGCCCTACACCCTGGCCATGCTGCTGGCGGACCGGCTGGGCGACGCACCCTGGGAAGTGTTCGGTTCCGACATCAGCACCCAGGTGCTGGACAAGGCGAGAAGAGGGCTTTATCCGATGGAGCGCGCGCGCGGCATCCCGCCCGCTTTGCTGCGCACCCATTGCCTGAAAGGCGTGGGCAGCCAGGAAGGCCAACTGCTGATCGACCCGGCCCTGCGCCGGCGCGTGCAACTGGCCCAGATTAATCTCAACGAACCCTTGCCGGAGGTGGGCGAGTTCGATGTGATCTTCCTGCGCAACGTGATGATCTATTTCCAGTCCGAAACCAAGCGTCAGGTGGTGGCGCGTCTGCTGGCCAAACTCAGGCCGGGGGGGATTTTCATCGTTGGGCATTCGGAAAGCCTGAACGGACTGGCGCAAGGGCTGGAAACCCTTGCGCCTTCGATCTACCGCAAGCCGTGAAAAAACCGCAGAGCGTCATCGAGATTTTCCTGCAGCCTGGAGAGCTGTGGTTCGGGGATGAGCAGACGCGCATCCGCACCATCCTGGGCTCCTGCGTGGCGGTCACGCTCTGGCATCCCGGGCGCCGGATCGGCGGCATGTGCCATTACATGTTGCCGAGCCGTAGCGGGCCGCGCGGTGCGAAGCCACTCGATGGCCGCTATGGCGACGAGGCGCTGGAGATGCTGTTGAAGGAAATACGTGCCAAGCAGGGACAGCCGGCCGAGTTCGAGGCCAAGCTGTTCGGCGGCGGCAACATGTTCGACCGCCCTCGCTGCCACGGAAAGGATTGCGCCGGGCAGATTCAGGACCGCAATATCTCCGCCAGCCTCGAACTGATGGCGCGCCATGGCTTCAAGGTCAAGGCACAGCATCTCGGCGGGCACGGTCACCGCCAGGTCATTTTCGACATCTGGAGCGGGCATGTGTGGATGAAGCACACGCCCCTGCCGGCTGCCGAAAGCGTCCAGGCAGGGAAGGACAGGCGCACCCACTCCTCGATCGGACTTTCCAAATGAAGCCCATCCGCGTCATGCTCGTGGACGATTCCGCCACGGTGCGCCAGGTGCTCACTGGCGTCCTTTCCGCAGCGCCCGACATCCAGGTGATGGGCGCTGCCGCGGATCCCCTCTTCGCGCTCGACAAGATGAATCTGGACTGGCCCGACGTGGTGGTGCTGGATGTGGAGATGCCGCGCATGGACGGCATCACTTTCCTGAAAAAGATCATGGCCGAACGCCCCACGCCGGTGATCATCTGCTCGACCCTGACCGAGAAAGGCACGACCACCGCCATGCAGGCCCTGTCTGCCGGCGCGGTGTGCATTGTCACCAAGCCGCGCATCGGACTGAAACAGTTCCTGACGGAATCGGGCCATGAAATCGTCTCGGCGGTGCGGGCGGCCGCCCAGGCCAAGGTTCGACATCTGGTGCCGGTGGCCGTCCCACCGCCTCGGTACGGACTGGATGCGATTCCGGCCAGCCCGCTCCTGTCCATGGCCGAAACGACCGACAAGGTGGTGGCCATCGGCGCTTCCACCGGCGGCACCCAGGCCCTGGAGGTCGTTCTGACCGCACTGCCGCGCGTTTGTCCCGGCATCGTCATCGTCCAGCACATGCCGGAGAAATTCACCGCCGCTTTTGCCGCGCGTCTGGACAGCGTATGCGCCATCGAGGTGCGCGAGGCGAAGCACGGCGACCGGGTACGACCTGGCCTGGCACTGATCGCGCCGGGCGGACGCCATATGCAGCTCAGGCGTAGCGGTGCCCAGTATCACGTGGACGTGATCGACGGCCCGCCGGTAAACCGGCACCGCCCATCCGTGGATGTACTGTTCCGATCCACCGCCCGTTGCGCAGGCGGCAACGCGCTGGGGATCATCATGACCGGCATGGGGGACGACGGCGCTCGCGGCATGAAGGAAATGCGGGACACAGGCGCGGCCACCCTCGCCCAGGACGAGGCGAGCTGCGTGGTCTACGGCATGCCCAAGGAGGCGGTCAGGCTGGGCGGCGTGGGGCGCAGCCTGCCCCTCGCCTCCCTCCCCCGGGAAATCGCCAAGTATGGCGGCGAATGAGAAGAGCAGGGAATCGTTCGGCGCGCTGCTCAGGGATGGCTACACAGCCGTGCGGCGCCGGCAGAGGCGTGCTTCAGGATGCTGGCAGGAGACGCTTCTGCGTAGAAGCGCCCGAAATGCTCAGGATGATGAGCCGCGGCAAGGCTATCCCGCCACCACCGGCAGGATCCACAATTCGACGCGGCGGTTGAGCGCGCGGCCGGCTTCGGTGCTGTTGTCGGCGCGCGGCTCGGTCTCGCCTTTGCCATAGGATTCCAGGCGCAGCGGGTTCACGTTCTGTCCGGCAAAATAATCCAGCACGGACTGCGCGCGCTTTTCCGACAGGGTCTGGTTGTATTCATTCGAGCCCACGCTGTCGGTGTGGCCGATCACGGTCACGGTGGTTTTTCCATATTTGTTCAGCACGCTGGCGATCTTGTTCAGCGTGGGCGTGTAGCCCGGCTTCAATACGGTGGAGTTGGTGTCGAAGCCGGTGCTGGAGGTCATGCTGACCAGCAGGGCATTGTCGCTGGCGCGTTTTTCGACGCTGACTTCGCCGCGCTGGATCTCAGGCTGCAATTGCTTCAGCAAGTCCTTGGCCTGCGTGTCCATGTAGTAGCCCACGCCGGCGCCGGTCAGGCCGCCGCCGACCGCGCCGATCAGCGCGCCCTTGCC
>JBGSHR010000083.1:0-14262 GCA_041752155.1 Thiobacillaceae bacterium
ATGTCGCAACCCGCCAGGGCGGTACCCGGCGCCGCGATGCCGAAGAAGCGCAGTTCGCCCTTGAGCAGCGCATCGGCCTGATTCAAGGCGTCGGCGCCGTAGAGCTGGGCGAGGGCGGCGCGGTAGGGGGCGGCGTCGCCCAGCTTGAGCAGGCTTTCGATGCAGCGGTACACCTGGCGCCGGGCGGGGTCGAGTTGTTCAAAATGGCGCACCCAGTCGCAGCCCTCCAGGATCGCGTCCGTGTCGCCGATGGCCAGGGCCAGCAGGGTCTTCAGTTCGCCCACGCGCAGGTCTTGCCAAAATGAGCCGGCGTCGGGCGCCAGGCCGATCAGGGCGGCCACCGGGCGCTGGTCGGCCAGGCCCAGTTCGTTGAGGGTCTCCAGCAGGTCGGCGCATTCCTCGTCGTCCAGGTCCGACAGGTGGAGGATGGCCTCGCGCATGGCGGCGCCGGCGCTGTTGTTTTCGTATTCCAGGTCGTCCACCGGGTAGATCTCCGACATGCCCGGCACCAGGATGCGGCAGGCGTAGACCCCCAGGTGGGTGAAGTCGGCGCAGTAGATGTCGCGGCCGTCGGCGTGGACGCGCGCCACCAGCCAGGCGTAGTCCTCCTCGGTGGTGGTGCTGAAGTTCCAGTCGGCGAATTCGAAATCCGGCGCATCGCCGAGGAAGTTCCAGCTGATGATGCCGCTGGAGTCGACAAAGTGGATCTCGAGGTTGGGGGCGCTGGCGATCTCTTCCAGGTCGAGGCCCGGCTCGGGGAAGCCGGCCAGGGCGTCCAGGGCGCGGCCTTGCAGCAGCTCGGTGAGGGCGCGTTCCAGGGCGATCTCGAAGCGCGGGTGGGCGCCGAAGCTGGCGAAGCAGCCCTGGTCAACCGGGTGCAGCAGGGTCACATTCATCACCGGGTATTGCCCGCCCAGGGAAGCGTCCTTGACCAGGATGCCGAAGCCGGCGGCGCGCAGGGCTTTGACGCCGGCGGCGATGCGCGGGTAGCGGGCGATCACCTCTTCGGGCACGTCCGGCAGGCACAGACCCTCGGCGATGATGCGGAACTTGACGTGGCGCTCGAAGATTTCCGACAGGGCCTGGGTGCGCGCCTCCGCCGCCGTGTTGCCGGCGGACATGCCGTTGCTGACGTAGAGGTTGCCGATGATGTTGACCGGGAACCAGACCTGGGCGCCATCCCGCTCGCGCACGTAGGGCAGGGCGCAGATGCCGCGCTCGCCATCGCCGGAGTTGAAGTCCACCAGCAGGTCGGCGTCTATGCCGCCCTCCGGGTTGTAGAAGCCATGCAGCTCGGGGGTGAGCAGGTCTTGCGGCCAGGTGCCGTCTTCATTCGGCAGGAACCATTGTTCGCGCGGGTAGTGGGCGTAGCCGCGCGCGCTGGAATCCTCGCCCAGGTAGTAGTGGGTCCAGAAGTAGTTGCACGACAGGCGCTCGAAGAACTCCCCCAGGGCGCTGGCCAGGCAGGCCAGGCGGGTCGCGCCTTTGCCGTTGGTGAACAGCAGCGGGCAGTCCCGGTCGCGCACGTGCACCGACCAGATGCCCTCCACCGGGTTGAGCCAGGAACGCTCCTCGATGTGGAAGCCCAAGGTCGCCAATCTGGCCTGCATGGTGGCGATGGAGGCTTCGAGGGAGGCGTCCTTGCCCGGGATGAAGTGTTCTGGGTGCATGGGGCTTTCTGTTACGGGAAGTATTGAAGGGGAGGCTTGCTGCCGCGAGAGAGCGGATCTCGCTGGGGCCGGGAGTTACCCGGTTTTCCGCCGGGACTTGGCTACGCCAACGCGCATGATAGACGGGGACGACCCCGCGTGGTTCCTCGCGCAGGAAAAAGGGGCGCCGGTCTCCGCTGCCAACCAGCCAAAGTACTTCCAACCTGCGTTGCTGGTCCGCGTAGCATGGCCACTCCGCACTCCGCCTATCCACCCTTCCCGCGTTGGAGTCCAAGCATGAAATCAAGGCAACTGCTTCTGAGCGCCGCTCTCGTCCTGGCCGGTGTCGCCCAGGGCGCCGATATGCCGATGGAATTGGACCCGGAGATGCCGCCGGATGCCCAATTGCCGGACGCCCGGGAGCCCGGCTGGCAGGCGCCGCCCGCCTCCACCGGCGCCTGGGCCGACCGTTGCACCGATTTCACCATCAACGGCTGGGCCTTCAAGGACCCGGCCAATTTCACCCGCTGGGTGGACGTATTCAGCGATCCGGGCATTCATCTGGAGTTCGCCAAACGCGCCATGGAGCCCCGGGCCGTGACCCATGCCCTGGGCACCCTGCTGGACCCGGCGGCGGCGCGGAACTACGCGGAGTGGGCCAACCCGGTGATCTACCAAAAGTGGGCCGACGCCCTGGCGCATCCCGATTTCTACAGCCGGGTAAACGCCACCCTGTTCGACCCGGGCAAGATGATGAACTGGGTCATGCTGCCAACGGACCCGCGCCCCTGGGCCTTGTTGGGCACGGCCCTGAATCCCGCCCAGTGGGCCAAGTGGATGACGGCGCCGTTCGACCTCCAGGTGTGGGAACCCTTGCTCAAGGCGTTGCCGGCCCAGGAACAGCAGGAGATGCATGCCGATGAGGCGGCGCGGGGTTCCAGCGGCGCTCCCCGGGGAGAAGCGGTGAGCTGGAAGCGTTGAGAGCCCCCCTTCCCTGACAAGACTCAGGGCAGGAGAAGCGAGCGGGCCTTGGCTGGGTCAGCCGGCCTCGGGAAGAAAAAACCGCCATGGCTGTTCCCGCGTCGAGACGGCCAGGAGAGAGGAAGAGGCGCGGGAAACATGCGGGGCCATGGCGGTCGCGACCTTCAGGCGACGCGCTTGGCGCGCACGATCTGATAGGCGCGGAACAGGTAGCCGAAGGGCGCGCTCCAGATATGCACCAGGCGCGTGAACGGAAAGAACAGGAACACCGACAGGCCCAGGAAGATGTGCAGCTTGTACACCGTGTCCAGATTGCGCAGCAGTTCCGGGTTGGGCTGCAGCGTCACCACACCCTGCACATATTCCGCCAGACGCAGCATCACCGTGGCGTCGCCGTGCTCGGCGTGGCCGATGGACCAGAAGATGGTGGAGAAGCCCATGACGGCGGTGAGCACCAGCCAGCCCAGGATGTTGATGTCCATCCAGCGACTGGCGGCGCGCACCCGCTTGTTGAACAGGCGGCGCAGCCACAGCATGGTGCCGCCCAGGATGACCATCAGGCCGAACACGCCGCCGGCGAAGATGGCGATGCCCTGGTGCGCCATGTCGGAAATACCCAGGGCCTGGAACACGCTGTGAGGCATGAGCAGACCCACCAGATGGCCGCCGAAGATGCCCAGGATGCCGACGTGGAACACGTTGCTGGCGAAGCGCATGTACTGCTTGGAAAGGAGCTGGCTGGAGTCGCTCTTCCAGGTGTATTGCTCGTTGTCGAAGCGGATCCAGCTGCCCAGCACGAAGGTGGCCAGGGCGAGATAGGGGTAAACCCCGAAGACGATTTGATGCAGGTCCATGATGGTCTCCAATGAGTGTTGGGGGACTAGGTAGCCCGGAGGAGCGAAAGCGAGTCCGGGGAGTGCTGGCGACGGTGGCCCCGGACTCGGCCTGTGGCCTCCTCCGGGCTACGGGGGGCTGGTGCGTTCATGCTGCCGCCTGCACGAGTTGGGCGCGGTTTTCCACCAGGCGCACCAGGGGAGCGTAGGGGCTCTGGGCCGCCTCCAGGTTGCCGGCCAGCTGGCTCAACACCTTGCTCCACTGGGACAGGAACAGGCGCGCCTCTTCCGGCTCCAGCATGGCGGCGAATTCCAGCACCAGGGGCAGGTAGTCCGGCAACTCGTTGGCGGCGCCATCGTTGGCCGCCAGTTCCAGGCCGTATTCCTTGTAGAACTCGGTCAGGTCGATCAGGGCCGGGCCCCGGTTCTTGTCGTCGCCGAACAGGTGGTGGGTGAGGTGCAGGGCATGCTCGGGGGTCAGGTCGAAGGTCTGCACGTAGGCGGCCTGCAACTCGGTCATATCCTGGCCGGGCAGGTCCTTGAGGAAGCGCTCCAGCACCACCCATTCGGTGGCCTCGAAGCCGTTGCGGAGATGGGCGAGCAGATCGGGCACGGCCTCGACCAGGGCCCCATCCGGGTAGTCCAGCAGCTTGGAAAGCAGTTTGTAGAACATGGGTTTCTCCTTGTACGGTTCTGGTAGCCCGGAGGAGGCTGGGCCGAGTCCGAGGAAGCCTCTCTCCCGGACTCGCTGCGCTCTTCCAGGCTACGCGAAATCAGCGATCGTCCGCCTCGGGCGCCGGCTCCTTGGGCTCCACCGTTTCCTTGCGCCGTTCCGGGAACAGGGAATTGGGCGAGATGCCGGGCGAGGAGTCGTTGCCGAACGAGAAGCCGTTCTGGCCCTGGAAGCCGTAGAAGTCTTCCAGCGTGACCTCCTGATGGCCGGTAGGGATGACGAAACGGTCTTCGTAGTTGGCGATGGCGAGATAGCGGTACATCTCCTTGGCCATGTCCTCGCTCATGCCGATCTCGTCCAGGGCGCGGGTGTCCGCCTGGCCTTCGACGTGGATGGAACGCTGGTAGGCGCGCATGGCGATCATGCGTTTCAGGGCCAGGACGATGGGGGCTTCCTTGCCGGCGGTGAGCAGGTTGGCCAGGTATTTCACCGGCAGGCGCAGGTTTTCCACCGGCGGGATGACGCTGCCCGGATCGGAAGACAACCCGCCTTGGTCGATGTGCGATTGCACCGGCGACAGGGGCGGCACGTACCAGACCATGGGCAGGGTGCGGAATTCCGGGTGCATGGGGAAGGCGATCTTCCAGTCCACCGCCATCTTGTAGATGGGCGACTTCTGGGCGGCGGCGATCCAGTCCTCGGGGATGCCGTCGAGGCGCGCCTGCTTGATCACCTCCGGATCGTTGGGGTCCAGGAAGATGTCCAGCTGGGCCTGATAGAGATCCTGCTCGCCGGGAGTGGAGGCCAGCGCTTCGATCTTGTCGGCGTCGTACAGCATGATGCCGTTGTAGCGGATGCGGCCCACGCAGGATTCCGAGCACACCGTGGGCATGCCGGATTCCACCCGGTGGTAGCAGCCGATGCACTTCTCCGCCTTGCCGGATTCCCAGTTGTAGTAAACCTTCTTATACGGGCACGACGAGACACACATGCGCCAGCCCCGGCACTTGTCCTGGTCCACCAGAACAATCCCGTCCTCCTCGCGCTTGTACATCGAGCCGGACGGACAGGAGGCGACGCAGGCCGGGTTGATGCAGTGGTTGCAGATCCTCGGCAGGTACATGTGGAAGGTGTGCTCGAACTGCTTGTAGATCTCCTTGTCCAGGTCGCGCATGTTGCGGTCCTTGGCGCGCTTCTCGAACTCGCCGGCCAGGTCGTCTTCCCAGTTGGGGCCCCAGGTGATCTTCTCCATCTTCTCGCCGGTGATCTGGGACACGGGACGGGCGGTGGGGGCGGCCTCGGACAGGGGCGCGTTCTGCAGGCGGGCGTAGTCGAAGGTGAACGGCTCGTAGTAGTCGTCGATCTCCGGCATGTCCGGGTTGGCGAAGATGTTCAGCAGCCGGTCCAGCTTGGAGCCGGACTTCAATTGCAGCTTGCCGTTCTTCAGCTCCCAGCCGCCGCGCCAGATCTCCTGGTTCTCCCACTGCTTGGGATAGCCGATGCCGGGCTTGGATTCCACGTTGTTGAACCAGGCGTACTCGACACCTTTTCTATTGGTCCACACGTTCTTGCAGGTCACCGAACAGGTGTGGCAGCCGATGCACTTGTCCAGGTTGAAGACGAAGGCGAATTGCGCTCTGACTTTCATGTCTTGCTCCTATCTCGTAGGGCGGATCGGGCATCGCCGAAATCCGCCGTTTGCATGGCGGCGGGTAACGCTGCGCTCACCCGCCCTACGACTCAATTTGTTAACCACCGAGGCCCGCCGGCTGTGTGACCCAGCCATGAGACCCGTCGCCTTTGCACCTCGGCGGTTAAACCCGTTACCCCCCTCTCCCTCGGGAGGGAGAGGGGCTGGGGGTGAGGGGGGCGGCATGCGTGACTGCGTTTGCCAAGACCCTCACCCCGACCCTCTCCCGCCTGCGGGAGAGGGAGAAAACCTACCTCGGCCCCACCCCGGGCGGATTGCGCTGGGCCTCGCGCTCCGGGGTAAGCGGCCGCTCCAGCCAGTCGATGTTCTGGTCCTCCACCTTGTGCAGCACCACCACCTCGTCCCGCTGGCAGCCCACCGTGCCGTAGTAGTTGAAGCCGTAGGCCAGCTGCACGTAGCCGCCCACCATGTTGGTGGGCTTGACGATCACCCGCGTGACCGAGTTGAGGATGCCGCCGCGCTTGCCCGTTGACGGTGAGCCGGGCACGTTCACGTTCTTCTCCTGGGCGTGGTACATCATGGCCATGCCCCTCGGCACCCGCTGGCTCACCACCGCCCGGGCCATGGTGGCGCCGTTGGCGTTGATGGCCTCCACCCAGTCGTTGTCGGCGATGCCCACGGAGCGGGCGTCGTCCTCCGATATCCACACGTAGGGACCGCCCCGGAACAGGTTGAGCATGCGCAGGTTGTCCTGGTAGGTGGAGTGGATGCCCCACTTGGAATGGGGCGTGATCCAGGACAGGGTCAGGTGGGGCTTGTTCAGCACCTTGGCCGGCACCTTCTTGTGGGCGCCCAGGTCCTGGGGCGGGCGGAAGGCGCAGAAGCCCTCGCCGAAGTCCAGCATCCACTCGTGGTCCTGGTAGAAGTGGGCGCGGCCGGTCAGGGTGCGGAACGGGATGTGCTCGTGGATGTTGGTGTAGCCGGCGGTGTAGGACACATGCTCCGACTCGATCCCGGACCAGGTGGGCGCGGTGATGATCTTTCTGGGTTGCGCCTGGATGTCCCGGAAGGTGATCTTGTCCTCCTGGCGCCCGGCGTACAGGTGGTGGTGGTCGATGCCGGTCTTCTTGGAGAGCGCCGACCAGGACTTGTGGGCCACCTCGCCGTTGGTCTCCGGCGCCATGCGCATCACCGAATCGCACACGGCGATGTCCTCTTCCAGGCTGGGCATGCCGAAGGAAATGCCCGGCTCCTTCACCGTGTAGTTGAGCTTCTTCAGCTCCTCGTATTCCTGCTCGGTGTTCCAGTCGATGCCCTTGATGTTGTTGCCGAGCTTGGTCATGAGGGGGCCGAGGGCGATGTACTTGTTGTAGGTGCTGGCGTAGTCCCGCTCCACCAGCTTGAGCAGGGGCATGGTCTTGCCCGGCACCGGCTCGCACTCGCCCTTCTTCCAGTCCTTCACCTGGCCCAGGGGCTGGGCCATCTCGAAGGCGGAGTCGTGCTGCATGGGCAAGGCCACCAGGTCGCGGCGCGCCCCCAGGTGCTTGCCGGCCAGGCCGGAGAACTTCTTGGCCAGGGCCTTGAAGATCTGCCAGTCGGACTTGGATTCCCAACCCGGGCTCACCGCCTCGCCCAGGGGGTGGATGAAGGGGTGCATGTCGGTGGTGTTGAGGTCGTTCTTCTCGTACCAGGTGGCAGTGGGCAGGATGATGTCCGAGTAGGCGCCGGTGGAGTTCAAGCGGAAGTTGATGTCCACCATCAGATCCAGCTTGCCGGTGGGGCCGTTCTCGTGCCACTTCACTTCCTTGTTGTCCTTGCCGTCGCCGCCTTCGTGCATGACGCCGTTCTGGGCGCCCAGCAGGTGCTTCAGGAAGTACTCGTGGCCCTTGGCCGAGGTGCCGATCAGATTGGCGCGCCAGACGATCAGGTTGCGCGGCCAGTTCACCGGGTTGTCCGGGTCGGCGAAGGCCACGTCCAGGGCGCCGGATTTCAACTGCTCCACCACGTGCTTGGCCACGCCCGCCTCGTCGCTGGCGCCGGCCTTCTCGGCCTCGGCCACCAGCTCCAGGGGGTTGCGGTTGAAGTGGGGGGCGGAAGGCAGCCAACCCAAGCGCGTGGACACCACGTTGTAGTCGGCCAGGGAGTAGCCCTTGTTGCGGTTCTTGCCGGCGGGGGACAGCAGGTCGTCGGCCTTCACCGATTCGTAGCGCCACTGGTCGGTGTGGAAGTACCAGTAGGAGGTGGAGTTCATGTGCCGGGGCGGACGGTGCCAGTCCAGGCCAAATGCGATCGGCGCCCAGCCGGCCTGGGGCCGCAGCTTTTCCTGGCCCACGTAATGGGCCCAGCCGCCGCCGCTCTGACCCACGCAGCCGCACAGGTGCAGCAGGTTCATGATCGACCGGTACGACATGTCGTTGTGGTACCAGTGGTTGATGGCCGCGCCCATGATGATCATGGACTTGCCCTTGGTCTTGGCGGCGTTGTCGGCGAACTCGCGGCCGGTGCGCTCGATGTCGGCGGCCTTCACGCCGGTGACCTTGGCGGCCCAGGCCGGGGTGTAGGCCACGTCGGCGTTGTCGTAGGAGCTGGACACGTTGCCGCCGCCCAGGCCCCGGTCGATGCCGTATTGGGCGAGTTGCAGGTCGAACACCGAGGCCACATAGACCTGGCTGCCGTCCGCCAGGGTCAGGCGGCGGGCCGGCACGTTGCGGAACAGCAGTTCCGGCTCATCCGGGTTGAAGTGGGGGAAGCCCACGGAGATGATCTCCACCCCGGCCTTGCCCTGGCAGGTGAGCTCGGCCTTCATCTCGGCCTGGTCGGATTTCTTCTCCAGCAGGTTCCACTTGCCCTCCTCGCCCCAGCGGAAACCCACCGAGCCGTTGGGCACCACGAAGCCGTCGGACAGCTCGTCAAAAACAATGGTCTTCCACTCCGGGTTGTTGCTCTCCCCCAGGTTGTTGGCGAAGTCGGAGGCGCGCAGGTTGCGGTCGCTGACATAGCCGTCGCCATGCTTGCGCAGGGTCACCTGCATGGGCAGGTCGGTGTACTTGCGGGCGTATTCCTGGAAATAGGGCACCTGCCGCTCGACGTAGAACTCCTTCAGTGCCACGTGGCCCATGGCCAGGAAGGCGGCCGAGTCGGTGCCCTGGCGTACCGGCATCCACAGGTCGGCGAACTTGACGTACTCGGCGTAGTCCGGCGCCATCGAGACGATCTTGGTGCCCTTGTAGCGGGTCTCGATGGCAAAGTGGGCGTCCGGCGTGCGCGTCATGGGCAGGTTGGCGCCGGTGATGATGAGATAGGTCGAGTTGTACCAGTCGGCCGCCTCCGGCACGTCGGTCTGCTCGCCCCAGGTCTGGGGAGACGCCGCCGGCAGGTCGCAGTACCAGTCGTAAAAGGAACCGCAGGCGCCGCCGATCAGGGACAGGTAACGGGAGCCGGCCGCGTAGGAGATCATGGACATGGCCGGGATGGGCGAGAAGCCGTAGATCCGGTCCGGGCCCCACTTGTCGATGGTGTGGATGTTGGCGGCGGCGATGATCTCCAGCACCTCGTCCCAGTTGGTGCGCACGAAGCCGCCCAGGCCGCGCACCTTGACGTACTTGTCGCGCTTGGCGTTGTCCGCCTGGATCGCCGCCCAGGCCTCCACCGGGTCCTTGCCGGTGTTGCGCTCGGCCCGGTACAGGTCCAGCAGGCGGCCGCGGATCATGGGGTGCTTGATGCGGTGGGGCGAGTACAGGTACCAGGAGAACGAGGCGCCGCGCTGGCAGCCGCGCGGCTCGTGGTTGGGCAGGTCGTCGCGGGTGCGCGGGTAGTCGGTCTGCTGCATCTCGAAGGACACCAGGCCGTTCTTGACGAAGATCTTCCACGAGCAGCCGCCGGTGCAGTTCACGCCATGGGTGGAGCGCACCACCTTGTCGTGGCGCCACCTGTTTCGATAGGCGTCCTCCCACTTGCGGTCCTCGATGGTCATCACCCCGTGTTCGCCGGAGAAGGACTCCTTCGGGTGGGTGAAGAAGGTGAGGCGGTCGAGAAAGTGACTCATGAATTCGCTCCTTTGTCGCTCATTGGTGAGCGGTTAGCGGTTAGCGGTTAGCAGTGAGCGGTGAGCGGTGAGGTCGGTCGCGTTTTTTCCGCTTACCGCTCACCGCTAACCGCTTACGGGTTTTTGATCTCCGAGCCCTTGCGCAGGTAGAACCACCAGTTGATCACCAGGCACAGGGCGTAGAACACGGCGAAGCCGTACATGGCCATCTCCGGGGTGCCGGCCTTGATCTGGCCTTTGATGACCTCGGGGGCGATGAAGGAACCGTAGGCGGCCACCGCCGAGGTCCAGCCCAGGACCGGGCCGGCCTGCTGGCGGTCGAAGATCACGCCCACGGTGCGGAAGGTGGAGCCGTTGCCGATGCCGGTGGCGGCGAACAGGATCACGAACACCACCAGGAACTGGGTGAAGAACACCTCGGGCGTGGCCGATTGATAGGCCTGCATCATGATCCAGCCGGCATAGGCGGAGGCCGCCACCATCACCAGGGAAATGATCTGGGTGACGATGGAGCCGCCCACCTTGTCGGAGATCCAGCCGCCCACGGGACGGATCAGGGCGCCGACGAAGGGGCCGATCCAGGCATAGGTGAGCGCGGACGGCGCGTTGGGGTTCTTGATGTGCTCCCACACCCCGGCGGCGTTGAGGATGTGCTGGTCGCCGAAGATCACCTTGATGGACAGGGGCAGGGCCATGGAGAAGCCGATGAAGGAGCCGAAGGTGAGCAGGTACAGCACAGTCATGGACCAGGTGTGCTTGCTCTTGAAGATGGCGAACTGCTTGGCGATGTTGGTCTTCATCTCGCCGAAGGCGGCCAGCTTCATGACCAGCAGGGTCGCCGCGATGATCAGCGGCAGGGCCACCCACATGTTGAGCAGGCCCAGGCCGGTGGGCGCCGGCAGGTAGAGATAGAGGCCCAGGGCGGCGGTGAGAAAGGCCAGACCGTAGAGCCACAACACCTTGATGAAGGCGGCCAGGGTGCTGCCGATGTTGGGAGAGATGGCCTGCAGGTTGTTCATGCCGAAGAAGCCCAGGAAGGCCAGGGGCACCAGCATGAGCAGCCAGACGAAGCCGGCGTTCTGGATCCAGGTCATGGTGCCGGCCGGGATCTTGCCCAGGATCCAGCCGCTGTCCTTGGCCAGGACCATGGGATCGCCGGCCAGGGCGCCGAACACGCCCATGGTCATCACCAGCGGAATCAAGATCTGCATGGTTGTGACGCCGAAGTTGCCCAGGCCCGCGTTCATGCCTAGGGCCGTGCCTTGCAGGCGCTTGGGATAGAAGGTGCTGATGTTGGACATGGAGCAGGCGAAGTTGCCGCCGCCGATGCCGGACAGCAGGGCCAGCAACTGGAAGGTGAACAGCGGCGTGTCCTTGTCCATCAGCGCGAAGCCGGTGCCGATGGCCGGGATCATCAGCAGCGCCGTGGTCAGGAAGATGGTGTTGCGCCCCCCCGCCAGCCGGATCATGAACGAGGCGGGAATGCGCAGGGTGGCCCCGGACAGACCGGCAATGGCGGTGAGGGTGAACAGCTCCTCCTGCTTGAAGGGGAAGCCCAGATTGGCCATCTGCACGGTGATGATGCCCCACATGAGCCACACCGCGAATCCCAGCAGCAGGCTGGGAATGGAGATCCACAGGTTGCGATTGGCAATACCCTTGCCGGTGGACTCCCAGAACCGCTGGTCCTCCACGTCCCATTCCTTGATGTTGGTGCTCATCGTTTGATCTCCGTTGCGCGGGTTATGTGAAGCCCCTCTCCCGCAGGCGGGAGAGGGGTTGGGGTGAGGGACGGGGTGAGGGCACATGCGGACAAGAGACGCCCGTGCAAATAGCCGTAGCCCGGAGGAGCGCAGCGAGTCCGGGGACTTGGCGACGGCCCCGGACTCGGCCAGAAGCCTCCTCCGGGCTACGGGTGATCCCGCCCGCGAACACGTGGCAGGACAAGACGCCGGCCTCCGTAGCCCGGAGGAGCGCAGCGAGTCCGGGAACCGGGCGACGGGCGGAGCGGTGTCGCTGATGCATGGCCGCCCTCATTCCAGGATGTCCGCCCCGACGGCGGGCTTCTTGATGAGGTCCAGCTTGCGCACCTCGGTGGTGTACATCCAGATCAGGGACACCCAGACCACGCCGTACATGAGCATGAAGGCCGAGGAGCGGATGCCGGTGAGGTCCACCAGGGCGCCGAACATGATGGGCAGCAGGAAGCCGCCCAGGCCGCCGATCAGGCCGACGATGCCGGAGATGACGCCGATGTTGTGGGGGTACTCGTCGGAGATGTACTTGAACACGCTGGCCTTGCCGAAGGCGAAGGCCACGCCCACGGTGAACAGCAGGGCGGTGAACACCTCCGGGCCCAGGGCGATGTGGTAGGTCACCGGCCCGGCCACGGTCTGCACGGTGAACTCGGTCTGGGGGTAGGACATGATGAACAGACAGATCCAGGCCACCCACAGCACCCACCAGGTCACCCGGTGGGCGCCCCACTTGTCCGACATCCAGCCCCCCACAGCGCGCAGCACGCCGCCCGGCAGGGAGAAACAGGCCGCCAGCAGGGCCGCGGTCTTCAGGTCGAAGCCGTACTCGCTCACGTAGTACTTGGTCATCCACAGGGCCAGGGCCACGTAGCCGCCGAAGACGATGGAGTAGTACTGGCAGTACTTCCACACCACCGGGTCCTTCAGGGCCTTGAGCTGGTCGCGCACGGTCACGTGGGCCGGCACCCGGTGGGCGGGGTCGTCGTAGGTGAAGAACCAGAACAGGATGGCGGTGACCAGCATGGCGGCGGCATACACCTGGGGCACCATGGTCCAGCCGTAGGCCATGACGATGGAGGGGGCCACCAGCTTGGTCAGGGCCGCCCCCGAGTTGCCGGCGCCGAACACCCCCATGGCCATGCCCTGGCGGCTCTTCTCGTACCAGCGCGCGCAGTAGGCGATGCCCACCGAGAAGGAGCCGCCGGCCATGCCCACGAACAGGCCGATGGTGAGGAAATGCCAGAACTCGGTGGCGTATTCCATGAGCCAGATGGGCCCCACGGTAGACAGCATCAGAAAGAAGAAGACGATGCGGCCGCCGAACTTGTCGGTCCACATGCCCAGAGGCAGGCGGATCAGGGAGCCGGTGAGCACCGGCGTGGCGATGAGGATACCGAACTGGGTCTCGTTGAGGCCGAGCTGACTTTTGATGGGGATGCCGATGACCGCGAACATCATCCAGACGGCGAAGCACACCGTGAACGCCAGGGTGCTCATGACCAGAACTGAAAGCTGTTTTTGCGCGACCGGTGTCATTGCCATATCCCTCTGGATCAAAAAACCTGGATGTCCGAAAAGTCCGTTGAGCGCAGTTTAGGCAGCTGAAAAAAGCGCGCCAGAGGGGTAAAACTCCTGACAAATGAAGGAGATACCACCTAAGAGGTAGGGTGGTAACGGGTTAACTCGCTGTAATGTCTGGGTATTGCGGAAGCGCTTATTCCCCCTCCTCCCCGGTTGGCGAAAAGTGGGTATTTCCACGATGCCGGAGTGGGCATAAAAGGGGTAGCAAGACCGCCGGACGCCTGTAGCAGAAGCCCGGGGCGAGCACAGTCGCCGTAATTCTCCCTCTCCCGCCTGCGGGAGAAGGGAGAAAGGTGCGGTTGGCCTTAGCTTAGTGCCATGGCCCCCTGCCCCCTCATGCAAAAGGGGCCCTTAGTCCACCGATGGAGTCGAGCCACACCCACCATGTCCCGCCCTCCCCGCCTCTCCCCCGCCTCCTGGAAGTTCCTGCAGAACTCCCTGTTGCTGCGCATGGGCGGCGCCATCGCCGCCATCGCCCTGCTGGCGGTACTGGGCATGTCGGTGTCGGGGCTGGTGGCGGAATCCACCCAGGGCAGCGGCGAGGCCATCAACCGGGCCGGCAGCCTGCGCATGCAGAGCTGGCACATGACCAGCCTGTATCTGGCCGCGCCCCTGCCGCCCGAATGGGACGCGGGACACCGCATGCAAGAGGCGATCAAGCGCTTCGATGAAACCCTGGCCAGCGAGGCCATCCAGGCCATGCTGCCGCGGGTGGGCAACGACGACCTGGTGGCCACCTATCACCTGGTGACCAACGAGTGGCGCGAGCACATCCGGCCGCGCTTCCTGGCCATGGCCCCGGACGCCGTGCCCGATGCCGACCAGCGCGCCGCCCTGCTGGACGACATGGGCGTGTTCGTGGGCCACATCAACCTGCTGGTGAAGCAGATGGAGGACACCACCGAGGCCAAGATCCTGGTCATGCGCCTGGTGCTGGGGGTAGCCCTGGTCCTCACCGTGGTGGTGGTGCTGCTCACCATCTGGCTGATCCACACCCAGTTCGTGCAGCCCCTGCGCGCCCTGCTCACCCTGGCCAGCAGCGTCGGCCGGGGCGATCTGGCGGCGCGCACCGGCTACACCGGGGAGGACGAG
>JBGSHR010000084.1:0-3894 GCA_041752155.1 Thiobacillaceae bacterium
CCCAGGTGGATGTCGGCCTGTTCCGGGAAGCGGCGGAAACCGCGCTGTACGCCGCCCTGGAGCAGATCGTGCCCAGCGCCGATGCGGCTTTCGAGCAAGGCGACTACGCCGCCTCCCTCAAGCTGCTGGCGGGCCTCAAGACGCCGGTGGACGCCTTTTTCGACGACGTGATGGTCAACGCGGAGGAGCCGGCCTTGCGCAACAACCGGCTCGCCCTGCTGGCCCGCTTGCACCAGGCCATGAACCGGGTGGCCGATCTTTCCCGTCTGGCGGTTTGAACGATGTGTTCCATTGTCCGGCCCAGCGCCGGTTAGAGCCCGGAAGGTGACCGGATGCTGGAAGTGGAAGAGGAACGCTACCGCATCGCCCGGCTGAGGGCGGAGTTCGTCGATCCGGAGACGGAGGCGGCGTTCCGGGAACACGTCCAGGCGGACTGGGTGCGCGATACCCGGATCGCGGTCACCATCACCGCCCTGTTCTACCTGGCCTTTGCCGTCACCGATTACCTGGTCCTGGGGGCGAGCGAGGAGTACCGCATCGTGTTCCTGACCCGCGTCCTGGTGTGCTGCTGCGGGCTCGCCATCGCCCTTTCCGCCGCCCGCTTCTGGCGCCTGTTGGTGGGCGGCATCACGCCCACCCTGGTGGAGGGCGTGGCCCTGGCCGGATTCCTGTCCATCACCCTGCTGCGTCCCTACGAGGCGGGCTGGCACGGCATGAGCCTGATGGTCATGCTGCTGGGCATCTACGTGTTCATCCCCAACCGTTTTCTGCCCACCCTGGCGGTGGCTTTGACCAGCACCCTGGCGTTCGTCTGGCTGCTGAACCAGCACTTCGAGTTGCCGGCCAACCAGCTCCTGACCTTGTCCCTGCTGCTGCTGGCCATGAACCTATTCGGCGCCCTCAGTGCCATGCGGGTCAGCCGTCTGCGCCGGGAGGCCTATCGCGACGCGGTGGTCCTGCGCCAGACCAACCTGGCCCTGCACCAGGAGATCGAGGAACGCCAGCGCCTGGAAACCCACTTGCGCGAGCTGGCTCACCTGGACGATCTCACCGGCATTCCCAACCGGCGCCGCTTCTTCGATCTGGCGGAGCGGGCGCTCCACGCCCCCCGGCGTCAGGGCCTTCCGGCGTCCGTGTTGATCCTGGATGTGGACTATTTCAAGCAGATCGTCGACACCTACGGCCAGGTGCGCGCCGACGAGGTGCTCAAGGCCCTGGTCAGGATCTGCCGGCAGCATCTGCGTGAACATGACCTCTTTGCCCGCACCCGGGACGACGAGTTCGTTGCCCTGCTGCCCCAGACCGACCTGCACGTCGCCCGGGAGCTGGCCGAGCGCTTGCGCGTGGAAGTACTGGCCACCGCTGTCGCCCTGGCCGATGCCGCCGCCTACTTCTCCATCAGCATCGGTCTGGCTCAATGGCGTCCGGGAGAAAACCTCAGCGCTCTGATGCGCCGCGCCGACACGGCCTTGCACAGCGCCCAGGTCAAGGGCCGCAACCGGGTGGAGCAGGCGAGCGACCATCCGGGCGCGGAACTCCTTGAGGCGGGTGGATTTGCAAGCCAGAATTCGGGTAACGATCTGTCGCTGGAGCGCACATGAAACTTGTCATCCTCGATCGGGACGGGGTGATCAACTTCGACTCCGACCAGTTCATCAAACATCCTCAGGAATGGATGCCCATCCCCGGCAGCCTGGAGGCCATCGCGCGCCTCAACCAATCCGGTTTCCGGGTGGTGGTGGCCTCCAATCAGTCCGGCCTGGGGCGCGGCCTGTTCGACATGGCGACCCTGAACGCCATCCACGCCAAGATGCACAAGCTAACCATCCTGGCCGGCGGCCGTATCGACGCCGTGTTCTTCTGCCCCCATGCCGCCGATTTCCCGTGCACCTGCCGCAAGCCCAAGACCGGCCTGTTCCTGGAGATCGCCAACCGTTTTCATATCGACCTCAAGGGCGTGCCCGCGGTGGGCGATGCCCTGCGCGACATGGAAGTGGCCGTGGCGGTGGGGGCCCGGCCCATGCTGGTGAAGACCGGCAAGGGCACCCGCACCCTGGAGGCGGGGGTGTTGCCGGCCGGCGTGGCGGTGTACGCGGATCTCATGGAAGTCGCCCAGTTCCTTATTGCCGAAGTGGCCTGAACTTTCCCGCGCCATGCACTTATTGCGTTCCCTGCTGTTCCTGCTGCTGCAGATCGTCATCACCATTCCGTTCGCCCTGCTGGTGGTGTTGCTCGCCCCCTTGCCGCGCATCCCCCGTTACCGCTTCATCACCCTGTGGAGTTGGATGGTGATGCGCCTGGCCCACTGGGTATTGGGCATCCGCTACCGAGTGGTCGGCCAGGAAAACCTGCCCACGGCCCCCGCCGTCATCCTGGCCAAGCACCAGTCCGCCTGGGAGACCATCGCCTTCCAGCAGATCTTTCCGCCCCTGTCCTTCGTGCTGAAAAAGAATTTGCTGCGCATCCCGTTCTTCGGCTGGGGTCTGGCCCTGTTCAGCCCCATCGCCATCGACCGGGGCGCGGTGCGGGAGGCCCTGAAGCAGATCGAGGCCCAGGGCAAGGCCCGCCTGAGCACCGGCTTCTGGGTGCTGATCTTCCCGGAAGGCACACGTGTGTCACCGGGCGCGAAGGGCGAGTACCAGATCGGCGGCGCCTGGCTGGCGGTCAAGGCGGGGGTGCCGGTGGTGCCGGTGGCCCACAACGCCGGGCGCTGCTGGCCCAAGAATGCCTTCATCAAGTATCCCGGAGAGATCACCGTGGTGATCGGCCCGCCGATCCCGACGGCCGGTCGCAAGGCCACCGAGGTGCTGGCGGAGACGGAGAAATGGATCGAAAGCACCATGGCGCGGCTCTAGTGGTCTGCCGGACTTGAAGGCCACTGGCTGAGCCGGGGATTCTCCCGGCGTCGGCCCAGGCGTACCATCAAGCGACAGAGAACTCCCCAAATGCAGCCCGCTCCCTCATCCCCACCCCTCGCCGACGCGCGCTCCCGGCTCGATCCCTGGCCCGCCCGGCTGGACTTGCTGCAAAGCGCCAGCGGCCTGATGCTGGGCCTGTTCATGTGGCTGCACATGGTGTTCGTCGCCTCCATCCTGTTCGGCAAGGACGCCATGTGGGCGGTGGCCCGCTTCTTCGAGGGCTATTTTTTCTTCGGCCGCCCCTTGCCCTGGCTGGTTTCCCTGTTCGTGGCCGGCATCTTCGCCCTGTTCATGGCCCATGCCTGGCTCGCCCTGCGCAAGTTCCCCAGCCATTGGCGCCAGCACGCCGGCTATTGGCGCCACATGCGGGCCATGAAGCACGAGGACACCACCCTCTGGTTCGTCCAGGTGGTCACCGGCTTTGCCATGTTCTTCCTGGCGCCGGTGCATCTCTATCTGATGCTGACCCACCCGGACCTGATCGGCCCCTATGCCTCCGCCGATCGGGTTTGGAGCGGGCGCATGTGGCCCCTGTACCTGGTGTTGCTGTTCCTGGTGGAACTCCACGGCGGCATCGGCCTGTATCGCCTGGCGGTGAAGTGGGGCTGGCCCGCCCATGCCGACCCGGCCCGCGCCCGGCGCCGGCTCAAGACCCTGAAATGGGGGCTCACCGGCTTCTTCCTGATCCTGGGCCTGCTCTCCCTGGCCGCCTACATCAAGCTGGGCGTGGAACACGCGCCCCGGGCCGGCGAACGCTACGTGCCGGCTTCCGCCGTTCTCCCCCCTTTGCAAAAGGGGGGCCGGGGGGGAGTTGCGCTGGTTGCGATCAGTACTCCCGCCGCTACGACCGGCGAAATCCCCCCTAACCCCCCTTTTGCAAAGGGGGGGATGGATAGAGCGAGCGGGGGACGGGTGTCATGAAACTCATCCACAGCGACGTCCTGATCATCGGCGGCGGCCTGGCCGGGCTGCGCAC
>JBGSHR010000085.1:0-1691 GCA_041752155.1 Thiobacillaceae bacterium
CAGGCAGTCGCGGCGCGCACCCGGGGCGCGGTGATCGCCGTGCGCAAGAACCACACCCGCCTCAACCAGGTGGCCGGCATCAAGACCATGCTCGCCGCCGCCGGCGCGGAAGCGGTGGGCGCGGTGCTGAACGACCACTGAATAGGCTGCCCACACCATGAACGACACAGCCACCTTACGTAATCCCGGTGCCGGCGGCATGGGCATGTTGGCCGTCTGGTGGCCCATCCTGGCCGGACTGCTGGTGCTCTATGTCCCCACCTATTACGGCCTGGCCAACGGCCTGTGGAATTCCGAGGAGCAGGCCCACGGCCCCATCGTCCTGGTGGTGGCCCTCTATCTGCTGTGGAGCAAGCGGGAGGTGCTGCTCGAGGTGGGCAAGCCCAGCCCGGTCCTGGGCTGGTCGCTCCTGGTGTTCGGCCTGCTGCTCTATGCCCTGGGCCGCTCCCAGGAGATCCTGCTGTTCGAGGTGGGCTCCCAGGTGCCGGTGCTGCTCGGCACCCTGTTCATCACCGTGGGCGCCCGCGCCGCGCGCAGCCTGTGGTTCGCCCTGTTCTTCCTGCTGTTCATGGTGCCCCTGCCCGGCTTCGTGGTGGACGCCGCCACCGGCCCCCTCAAGCAACATATCTCGGTCATCGTCGAGAACGTGCTCTATGCCGCCGGCTATCCCATCGCGCGCAGCGGCGTCACTCTCACCATCGGCCCCTACCAGCTCCTGGTGGCGGATGCCTGTTCCGGCCTGCACTCCATGTTCAGCCTGTCCGCCATGGGCTTGCTCTACTTGTATCTGATGGAGCACAAGAGCTGGCTGCGCAACGGCCTGATCATCGCCAGCATCCTGCCCGTCGCCTTCTTCGCCAACGTGATGCGCGTGATGGTCCTGGTACTGGTCACCTATTACCTGGGCGACGAGGCGGGGCAGGGCTTCCTGCACGGCTTCGCCGGCATCCTGCTGTTCGTCATCGCGCTGCTGCTGCTGTTCGCCCTGGATTGGGTGCTGGGGTTCTTCTTCAAAACCGCGCCCGCCGGCAAGAAATGACCTGCTTCGACGCCTTCAACGGCGACGCCGACGGCATCTGCGCCCTGCACCAGCTGCGCCTGGCCGAGCCGGTGGAATCCACCCTGGTCACCGGGGTGAAGCGGGACATCGGCCTGCTGAAGCGCATCGAGGCCCACGCGGGGGACCAGGTCACCGCCCTGGACATCGCCGTGGAGAAGAACGCCGCCGCCCTTGCCGCCATGCTGGCGGCCGGCGTCCAGGTGCGCTGGTTCGACCACCACAACCCGGGCGAGCTGCCGGTGCACGCCAACTTCCAGGCCCACATCGACACCTCGGCGGAGGTCTGCACCAGCCTGCTGGTGGACCGTTACCTGGGCGGCAAATACCGCGTCTGGGCGGTCACCGCCGCCTTCGGCGACAACCTGCACGCCGCCGCCCGCCAGGCCGCCGAACCCCTGGGGCTGGAGGAAGCCCAGCTCGATCAGCTGCGCCACCTGGGCGAATGCCTCAACTACAACGGCTACGGCGACAGCCTGGACGATCTCTACTTCCACCCCGCCGACCTGTACCGCCGCCTGCACGCCTACACCGATCCCTTCGCCTTCATCCGGGAGTCCGAGGAATACCGCGTCCTGAGCCAGGGCTACGCCGGCGACATGGCCAGCGCCCAGGCCGTGGCCCCCGCCGAGGC
>JBGSHR010000086.1:0-4970 GCA_041752155.1 Thiobacillaceae bacterium
TGGGCCACCGGGCAGGGGCGCAAGGTGGCCGCCAACGTCAAGCTGGCCATGGTGGTGCCGGGTTCCGGCCTGGTGAAGGCCCAGGCCGAGGCGGAAGGGTTGGACCGGGCCTTCATCGAGGCTGGTTTCGAGTGGCGGGAACCCGGCTGCTCCATGTGCCTGGCCATGAACGCCGACCGCCTGGAGCCGGGCGAGCGCTGCGCCTCCACTTCCAATCGCAATTTCGAGGGACGCCAGGGGCAGGGCGGTCGTACTCATCTGGTGAGCCCCGCCATGGCGGCGGCGGCGGCCGTGTTCGGACATTTTGTTGATATTCGTGAGGTGATGTGATGAATGACGCGACACATGAATTTGGCGGCATTCCCCGCAAATGGATCATCCTGGGCGTGGTGAAGGTGGTTCTGCTGCTGGTGGCCGTGGGCGTGGTGTTCAGCGTTTATGGCTGCAATACCGTGCGCGGCGTCGGTCAGGACATCGAGAAGGCCGGCGAGGCGATCCAGAAGGCGGGCAACAAGTAATGCGGCCGTTTACCCGCCTCGATGGCCTGGTGGCGCCGCTGGACCGCGCCAACGTGGATACCGACGCCATCATTCCCAAGCAGTTCCTGAAGTCCATCAAGCGCACCGGCTTCGGCCCCAACGCCTTCGACGAGTGGCGTTATCTGGACCGGGGCGAGCCGGGCAAGTCCAACCACGACCGGCCCCTGAACCCGGACTTCGTGTTGAACCAGCCCCGCTACCAGGGGGCCTCGGTGCTGTTGGCCCGGGAGAATTTCGGCTGCGGTTCGTCCCGGGAGCATGCCCCCTGGGCGCTGGAAGACTACGGTTTCCGCGTGATCATCGCCCCGTCCTTCGCCGATATCTTTTTCAACAACTGCTTCAAGAACGGCCTGCTGCCCATCGCGCTGCCGGCGGAAACCGTGGATCGGCTATTCCGGGAGGCGGATGCGAACGAAGGCTACGCCCTGACCGTGGACTTGGAGGCCCAGACCATCACCACGCCTACCGGCGACCAGATCAGGTTCGATGTGGACCCGGAGCGCAAGCACCGTCTCCTCAATGGTCTGGACGATATCGGCCTGACCCTGCAGCTCACCGACAAGATCAAGGCCTACGAGGCGCGCCGCAAGGAACAGGCGCCCTGGCTGTTCGCCTGAATACAAGCCCGAAAGGAAATACATGAAGCTCGCAGTTCTGCCGGGTGACGGCATCGGCCCCGAGATCGTCGCCCAGGCGGTCAAGGTCCTGGACGTCCTGAACAAGGACGGCATGAAGATCGAGATGGAACAGGCGCCCATCGGCGGCGCCGGCTACGAGGCGGCCAAGGATCCGCTGCCCGAGGCCACCTTCAATCTGGCCCAGGCGGCCGACGCCGTGCTGCTGGGCGCCGTCGGCGACTGGAAGTACGACACCCTGCCGCGCGACATGCGTCCCGAGCGCGGCCTGTTGCGCATCCGCAAGGGCCTGGGACTGTTCGCCAACCTGCGTCCGGCCCTGCTCTATCCCGAACTCGCCTCGGCCTCGACCCTGAAGCCCGAAGTGGTGTCCGGCCTGGACCTGATGATCGTGCGCGAACTCACCGGCGACATCTATTTCGGCCAGCCGCGCGGCATCTCCACCCTGGCAAACGGCGAGCGCGAGGGCGTCAACACCATGCGCTACAGCGAGTCGGAGATCCGCCGCATCGGCCGCATCGCCTTCGACATCGCCATGAAGCGCAACAAGAAGGTCTGCTCCGTCGACAAGGCCAACGTGCTGGAGACCACCGAGCTGTGGCGCCAGGTGATGATCGAGCTGGCCAAGGACTATCCCGAGGTGGAACTCAGCCACATGTACGTGGACAACGCCGCCATGCAGTTGGTGCGCGCGCCCAAGCAGTTCGACGTGATGGTCACCGGCAACATCTTCGGCGACATCCTGTCGGACGAGGCCTCCATGCTCACCGGCTCCATCGGCATGCTGCCCTCGGCCTCCCTGGATGAAAACAACAAGGGCATGTACGAGCCCAGCCACGGCTCGGCCCCGGACATCGCCGGCAAGGACATCGCCAACCCGCTGGCCACCATCCTGTCGGTGGCCATGATGTTCAAGTACAGCTTCAACGACGAAGCGACCGCAACCCGCATCGACAACGCGGTCAAGCAGGTCATCGCCGACGGTAAGCGCACCGCCGACATCTGGACCGAGGGCTGCGAGAAGGTGTCCTGCTCCGGCATGGGCGACGCGGTGGTCGAGGCGATGTGAGGTTTTGTAGGTTGGGTTAGCGGCTTGCCGCGTAACCCGACGTTGGGATGGTGGGTTACGACGCTGCGTGTCTAACCCACCCTACGGGATGCGATGTTGAGGATGGTTGACATGAAAAGAGTAGGTCTGATCGGTTGGCGCGGCATGGTGGGCTCGGTGCTCATGGGCCGGATGCGGGAAGAAGGCGACTTCGACCTGATCGAGCCGGTGTTCTTCACCACTTCCAACGTGGGCGGCAAGGGCCCCGATGTTGGTCGTGATGTGCCGCTCCTGAAGGATGCCATGAGCATAGACGAGCTCAAGGCCATGGATGTGATCATCACCGCCCAGGGCGGTGATTACACCAAAGAGGTGTACCCCAAGCTGCGCGCCGCCGGCTGGAACGGCTACTGGATCGACGCCGCCTCCACCCTGCGCATGCAGGACGAGGCCATCATCATCCTCGACCCGGTCAACCTGAACGTGATCAAGCAGGGCTTGAGCCAGGGCGTGAAGACCTACGTGGGCGGCAACTGCACCGTGTCCCTCATGCTCATGGCCATCGGCGGTCTGTTCGACGCCGGCCTGATCGAATGGATCTCCCCCATGACCTACCAGGCCGCCTCCGGCGCCGGCGCGCGCAACATGCGTGAGCTGATCCAGCAGATGGGCGCGGTCAACGCCGAGGTGAAGGGCCTGCTGGACGATCCCGCTTCCGCCATCCTGGAGATCGACAAGCGGGTGGCGGACTTCATCCGCTCCGACCGCTATCCCCTGGATGCCTGGCCCGTGCCCCTGGCCGGCAATCTGATTCCCTGGATCGACGTGGCCCTGGCCTCGGGCCAATCCAAGGAGGAGTGGAAGGCCCAGGTGGAGGCCAACAAGATTCTCGGCCGCTCGGACAACCAGATCCCCATCGACGGTCTGTGCGTGCGCGTCGGCGCCATGCGCTGCCATTCCCAGGCCCTCACCATCAAGATGACCAAGGACGTGCCATTGGACGAGATCCACGGCATCATCGCCGCCCACAACGACTGGGTGAAGGTGGTGCCCAACGACCGGGAGATGACCATGCGCGAGCTGACCCCCGCCGCCGTCACCGGCACCTTGACCGTGCCCGTGGGCCGCATGCGCAAGCTCACCATGGGGCCCGAATATCTCACCGCCTTCACCGTGGGCGACCAGCTCCTGTGGGGCGCCGCCGAACCCCTGCGCCGCATGTTGCGCATTATTCTGGAAGGCTGATCCACCTGATGACATCCAAATTCGACCTTGCCGTTCTGGGGGCGGATGATCCCCTCGGCGAGGCAGTCCTGAAGCTGCTGGAAGAGCGTGAAATTCCCATCGGTCAATTACAGCCCCTGACCCTGCACGAAGTCGGCGCCTTGGTCAGCTTCATGAATGAGGATTGGCCCTGTCTCCCGGCCGACGAGTTCGATTTCTCCCGTACCCAAGCCTTGCTGGTCGCCAGCCGCTCCCCGGCGGCCCAGCGGCTGATGGAAGCCGCCACCAAGCAATGTCCCACCATGCCGGTTTTGGCGCCGGAGGGCATCGACCCTGCCCCCGCCGTGGCGGTATCCCGCGTGCTGCGTTGCGTGATGGCTCTGGCCGAGCCCATCGCGGTGGAGGCCTTCGTCACGTTGCCGGTGGCCACTGCGGGCAAGGTGGGGGTCGAAGAGCTGGCGGACCAGTCGCGCCGGCTGTTCAACCTGGAGTCCCCCGATCCGGAGGTGTTTCCCCTGCAAGTGGCCTTCAATCTCATGCCCTTTGCCGACGCTGGCCGCAATCAGGCCTACGAAACCCAGTTGGCCGAGGCCACTCGGCGCTTGTGCCGCGATGTTTCCGTCGGTTTCAGCGTGATCCAGGCCCCCCTGTTTTTCGGTGCTGCAATTTCCCTTCATGTTTTAACGAAAAAAGCCGTAGATATGGCAGCGTTGCGTCACGCGCTGGCCCATCAGGGGGGGATTACCTTGATGGAAACGGACCTGCCGGGTGGCATGCCCACCCCGGCAACCGATGCAGCGGAAAGCGATGATGTTTTTGTGGGACAGATCAGGCCGGAAGGGAACCGGCTACGGTTCTGGTTGGTGCTGGACCCCATGCGTCTGGAGGCTGCGCAGATGGTATCTGTCGTGGAGAATTGGATTGATAAGCCAGCGAATTCAATGCTAACGTAAGAATTCCTTCAGATATTGCACCTAACCCTATGAGGCATTTCAGAAAAGTTGAAATTTCCGGGT
This sequence comes from Thiobacillaceae bacterium, assembly GCA_041752155.1. Classification (GTDB taxonomy): domain Bacteria; phylum Pseudomonadota; class Gammaproteobacteria; order Burkholderiales; family Thiobacillaceae; genus PFJX01. The sequence goes on from JBGSHR010000086.1 coordinate 4,463, forward strand.
CGGGGCAAACCACCCTTGTACAAGGTCGAGGATAAAGGCGGAGCGATGAAGAAAACGATGAAGATCAGCGGGTTGTTGTGGGCGCTGCTACTGGCCTGGGGAGGCTCGGAAGCTGCGGGGCTAGGCAAATTGTCTGTCCAGTCGGCCTTGGGGCAACCGTTGCGCGCCGAGATTGAGCTTCTTTCCGTCAGCAAGGATGAGCTTTCCGGCATCAGCGCCAAGTTGGCGGCCAATGAAACCTTCCGCCAGGCCCGCATAGACCGGGTGGAAGCATTGGGTGGCTTGCAGTTCGCCGTCGACCAGCGCAGCAACGGCCAGCCCATCGTCCGCATCACCTCCAACGCGCCGGTCGCCGATCCATTTCTGGATGTGCTGATCGAGCTCAACTGGAATACCGGCCGCATCATCCGCGAATACACCATCCTGCTGGACCCGCCGGGGGCCGCGAAACCCGCCGCCACACCCCTGGCTGTCACCGCCCCGGAGGCCGCGCGTAGTGGCACCAAGG
>JBGSHR010000087.1:0-5439 GCA_041752155.1 Thiobacillaceae bacterium
CACCTTGAACAGCCGGGCCGCCGTCGGCGCCACCTGGGGCAGGCGCCGTTCCACCAGGCGGCAGGTACCGCAACCGGGGCTGGACAACAACACCAGGGCCATGCCCTCCAGCCCATCCAGGCGCCGATGGAAATCGAACTCGTCGAGGGGATGCATGGCCCTCCCTGTCATGCCGCTCACGCCTGGTTCCACCCCATTACAATATTCGCCCCTGGCTGCCCCGCCCCGTACAATGCGCGGCGCCCTAATTTCGGAGTCTTGCATGCTTGCCCTCGAACTGTTCCTGTTTCTGCTCGTCATTCTCGTTGCTGCCGAGGTATTCGTGAATGCCCTGGAGCACCTGGGCGAGCGCCTGGGCATCTCCGAGGGGGTCACCGGCTCCATCTTCGCCGCCGTGGGCACCGCCATGCCGGAGACCATCGTGCCCCTGCTGGCCATCTTCGCCGGCACCCAGAACCAGCAACTCAACGAAGAGATCGGCGTCGGCGCCATCCTGGGCGCGCCCCTCATGCTCTCCACCCTGTCCCTGTCCTTGATGGCCGTGGCGGTCTGGAAGAAGCGCGGCCACCAGGGCCACTTCACCCCCGAGAAGACCGGCCTGACCCGGGACCTGGACTTCTTCCTGGCGGCCTTCGCGCTCGCCACCGTGGCCCTGTTCGTGCCCCATGACTCCCCGGCCCTGCGCGCCATGCTGGCGGTGGTCATGGTGCTGATCTATTTCTTCTACGTGATGCTGACCATGAAGGCCTCCGCCAGCCTGGTGAAGGACGGCCACGCCACCGAGGCGGACTCTCCCTTGATCCTGAGCCGCATCGGCCTGCCGAAAAACTGGTTCACCATCATCGCGCAACTGAGCGCCGCCCTGATCCTGCTGGTATTGGGCGCCAAGGGCTTCATCCACGGCATCGAGCAGGCGGCGCCGATGCTGGGCATCTCCGCCCTGCTCCTGTCCCTGATGATCGTGCCCATCGCCACGGAATTGCCGGAGAAGGTGAATTCGATACTTTGGGTCCGCAAGCACAAGGACACTCTGGCGTTCGGCAACATCACCGGCGCCATGGTGTTCCAGGGCACCCTGCTGCCCGCCATCGGCGTGCTGCTCACTCCCTGGGCGCCCCAGAAAGAGGTGCTGGCCGGCGTCCTCATCACCCTCGTCGCCGCCGCCTGGCTGCGCCTCATGGTCCAGCGCGGACAACTGCGCGTCTGGCATCTGGCCATCAACGGCGCCCTCTACGTCACCTATCTGGCCATCGCTTTGGGCTGATGTCGGCCCGCTCTGGCGGGCTTATTCGATGCCCAGCCGCTCCATGCGGTAACGCAGTGAGCGGAAGGTCACGCCCAAGTCCCGGGCCGCGGCGGTCTTGTTGTGGTTGGTCTTGGCCAGGGCATCAAGGATGGCTTTGCGTTCGGTGGCATCCAGATAGTCTTGCAGACCATTGCCCTCGCCGCCCCCGGCGTCCGCCGCGTCCCTATCATCCCGGCCCGGTACCAGATTCAGATCGTCCACGCCGATGCGCCCGCCGTCCGCCAAGGCCATAGCCCGCTCCAGGATGTTTTCGAGTTCCCGCACGTTGCCCGGAAAGTCGTAATGCGCCAGGGCCGTGATCACCGCTGCGTCCAGACTGGGCGCGGCCACGCCATTGCCGGCGGCGAGACGGGCGAGGATGTGCTTGGCCAGGGCCGGCACGTCCTCGCGCCGGTCGCGCAGGGCCGGCATGCCGATGCCGATCACATTGAGGCGATAGAACAAGTCGTGGCGGAAGCGCCCAGCCGTCACCGCGGCCTGGAGGTCCTGATGGGAGGCGCTGATCAGGCGCACGTCGACGGGCTCCTCGCTGACGCCGCCCACCTTGCGCACCCGCTTCTCCTGGATGGCGCGCAGCAGCTTGACTTGCATGGCCAGGGGCAGGTCCGCCACCTCGTCGAGGAACAGGGTGCCCCCCTGGGCCGCTTGGAAGAAGCCCTCCCGGTCGCTCTCCGCGCCGGTGAAGGCGCCCTTGCGATAGCCGAAGAATTCGCTCTCCATGAGGTTCTCCGGAATGGCGCCGCAATTCACCGCCACGAACGGCCCCTCGGCCCGCGGTCCCTGGGCATGAATCAAGCGCGCCGCCACCTCCTTGCCGGTGCCGGTCTCGCCGGACACGAATACCGGAGCCTGGCTGCGAGTCACCTTGTCGATGAGGGCGCGCACCTGCTCCATGGGCGGGGAAGTCCCCACCAGCGGACGTCCGCCGGGCAGGTCGCCGGGCGGTGCATCCGGCACTTTCAAGGCGGAGCGCACCAGGGAGCGCACCTTCTCCGGGGTGACCGGTTTTTCCACGTAATCGAAGGCCCCCGCCTTGAGGGCGGCCACGGCGTTTTCCGCCGAACCGAAGGCGGTGATGACCGCCACCGGCGTGTTGGCGATGTGTTCCGCGATATGGCGGACGATGCTGATGCCCTCGCCGTCGGGCAGGCGCATGTCGGTCAGGCACAGATCGAATTCACCTTGTGCCAATTGCGCCCGCGCCTCCGCCACGCTGGCGGCGCGCACGCTGTCCAGGCCCATGCGCGCCATGTCCAGTTCCAGCAGGTCCAGGAGATCGGACTCGTCATCCACCAGCAGTACCCGTGGGCGTTTCATTCTTGATTCCTCACCACGGAGACACAGAGGCACAGAGATGGCGAATCAATCACCGGGTGGTCGATTTCTTGCCCATCACCCGCTGGGTGAGTGGCGGTTACGACCTTATCCGTTGTTTTTCCTCTGTGTCTCTGTGCCTCTGTGATTAAAAACAGGTTTTTCAGATTCATGGATTTCCTTCCGAACTGGGCGGTGTCTGGCAACTCAAGCGGAACAGCACACCGTCCGGATTATCGACATAGCGCAGGCTGGCATGGTTGGCCTCGGCCAGCTCCCGGGCGATGTACAGGCCCAGGCCGGTACCCTGCTTGTCGGTGGTGTAGAACGGCTCGAACAGGCGCGCCTGGATCTCGCCCGAGATGGGCGGACCATCATTGAACACATCCACATCGACCCGCCCCGCGAGGGCGGTCAGGCGTATCCGGATGCTGCCCCGCTCCTTCTGGCAGTAGCGCCAGGCATTGCGCAGCAGGTTCCACAGGATCTGTTCCAGGTGGCCCGGATCCATGAGGATTTGCGGATCACCGGTCAATTGCAACTGGATCACCTCCTCCGGCACCTGCTCGCGCTGGGTGAATTGCAGGATATAGCCGGGCACGGCCGTCGCCAAGGAGATGGCTTCCCGGTTCATGCGATCGCGCCGGTTCAGCGCCAGGACGTCCTCCACCAGGCTGTTCAGGCGCAGCGCGTTGTCGTCGATGATGCGCGTGAGCTTGGTGCTCATGGCGTCCTGGGCGTCCTCCTTGAGCAGACCGGCGGCATGGCGAATCGCCGAGAGGGGATTGCGGATCTCGTGGGCCAGATTGGCGGTAAGCATGCCTAGGGAGGCCAGCTTCATCTTTTGCGCTCGTTGCTCCAGTTCGGTGAGGTCCTCCAGCACCACCACCGCTCCGGCGCTGCGCGTGGACTCCAGTTCGATGAAGCGGGGACGCAGACGGCGCCCGTCCCGCCCCTCCTGGAAAGGGTGCTTGGGCAGTTTCTTGCCCGCGCGCCAGTCCTGCCACAGCTCCGCCAATTGCGGCGCGCAGTGGGACAAGGAGCAACGCGTAAAGAACTGGGTACCCAGCAGGGCCTCCATGCGCGCGTTGTATTGCAGCACCTCGCCCTCTCCGTTCACCGCCATGACCGCGTAGGGAAGCTCCTGGATCATGCGTTCGTTGATCCGGGCCAGGCTCTCGGCCTGTTTGCCGCTCTCCCTGGCCCGACGGTCCGCCGCCAGGGTGCCCATGGCCAGGGCATGGGACAAAGAGGCCACGCCGAACAGACCGAGGGAAAGCAGGCCGGCGCGCAGGAAGCCGGCCACGCCGGCCTGAAAACCGAGGATCTGTACGGCCTGCTCCCCCAGCACCACCACCGAGGCCACCGCCGCCCAGAACAACACCAGGCGGTTCTCCTCCAGCATGCCCACCGCCGCCACCGTGACGATGAGCAGCAGGCCGAGACTGTTGGCGTTACCCCCGGACAGATGCAGCAGCAGGCCCAGGCAGACGATATCCACCATGACCTGGCGCATCACCTGACGTGGGAACGCCTCGCTGCGCCGGACCATGGGCTGGAGAAACCAGGCTGCCGCCAGGAAATACACCACGCAGACGCCAACGAACAGGTCGGTGTGTTCCAGGCGATAGAACGTGTCGCTCGCAAACAGGCTGGTGATGCCCAGGGCAAAGGCGACAAACAGGCGGAAGAAATTGAGGTGTAGCAGGGAGCGCCAGAAACTCTCGGGCACTCCTTCCCGCGGGGAGTCAGGCGTCGGAGCGACGGTGCTCATCACAGCAATAGAAACGTCCTCGCACCAGCAACGCCTCGGAACGGGGCAGGTTCACGCCGCAGGTCTGGCAGCGCACCATGTCTTCCGCCGCCTTGCCCTGCTTCTTGGCCCCGGGCGCCGGGCCGGCGCGCTTGTTGGCCATGTGCCGGAACCAGAACACCAGCAGCACCGTAACCAGGATGATGACCAGGATTTTAGTCACGGGACAACCCGTTCTTGTGGGTCTGGTTGATCAGGTTGAGCAACTGCAGAAAGGGAAAGGTAGGCCCCCAGCGATTGATGGCCTGCATGTAAGGAAGATCCTGGTTGGCCGGGAATTCGTATTTGTCCGTGATCATGTCGTCGTACATCTTGCGCAGGATGCCATCCAGGTGGTCCAGCAGCTTGGACCAGCGCTCCATGTCCTCCGGATCGAACTCGATGGTGGCGCGCATCTCGTCCACCTCGTAAACCGCCTGGTGCACCAGGTCCACGTACTCGTCGTAGGTTTTCGGGCCTTTCATCGCATTCCTCAAAAAAACAGGGCGCCAAAAATCAAGTGGGAGCCCAAAAACAAAACAGGGGCCGGGGCCCCTGTCAGTCTGCCACAAAACACCGGCTTATTTGGCGGCGAACTCTTCCAGCTTGCGCGCGCGCACCACGTTGCCGGGCAGGCCGGCTTCCTTGGCGGAACCGCCGTAGGCCAGAGTCATCAACTGAGAGTAATACAGCACCGGGATGTCGAACTTGGTGCCGTACTTTTTGTTGATCGAGCCTTGGTAGACCTCGACGTTGGCCTGACACAGCGGGCACGGCGTGACGATCATTTCGGCGCCACCGTCATAGGCGGCTTCGATGATGTCCTTGATCTGCGCCTGCGCCTTTTCCGGTTCGGAGAAGGCCAGCGCGCCGCCACAGCAGGTGACTTTCTGGTCGTACTTGATCGCTTCGCCGCCGACCGTTTCAATCAGCTTGTCGAGATACATCGGGTTCTCGAACGATTCGCCGGAGATACCGAACGGACGGTTGGTCTGGCAGCCGACATAGCCGGCGAACTTCATGCCCT
>JBGSHR010000088.1:0-3163 GCA_041752155.1 Thiobacillaceae bacterium
GCGCCGCCACCCTGGCCGGCGACCCCATCACCGCCCGGCTGACGCGCGCTCCGGGCAACGATGCGCCCATCGGTGGCCTCAAGGTGACCACGGCCAACGGCTGGTTCGCCGCCCGTCCTTCAGGCACCGAGGATATCTACAAGCTTTATGCCGAGAGTTTCAAAAGCGCGGAGCATCTGCAGGAAATCGTGCGCGAGGCCCAGGAGATCGTCACCGCCGCCCTGAGTGCTTGATGAAGGCTTTCAACACCGGACTTCGCCTATGGCGATATACGGGCTATGCTAGTAACCGGGCTGAAGTTGGCCCATTCCCGTCCTAAATTTCGGAGCGAACCAAATTGGGTAAGAAGCTTTATGTTGGCAACCTGAGCTACGGCGTAGACAAGAACGACCTGCAACAGATGTTTTCCGCGCACGGCACGGTGACATCCGCCCAGGTGATCACTGACCGTGAAACCGGACGCTCCAAGGGCTTCGGTTTTGTTGAGATGGGCTCAGATCAGGAGGCTCAGGCCGCTATTGCCGCGCTTAACGGCAAGGATGTGGATGGCCGTGCTCTAACAGTAAACGAAGCCCGTCCCCAGGAAGATCGTGGTGGCGGTGGTGGTGGTGGCTATGGCGGTGGGGGTGGCGGTCGTTACTGATCGCATCCCCTAGCGCAACGCGAGCGGTTCCTGTTTCTTGGGGGCCGCTTGTGTGTTTCGGCATGACGTTATCGAGGCGTCATGCGACCACTCACTTTAAAGTCGGCACTCGCCGCACATAGGATATCGCCTTGGCAAAGCCAAATTACCAGTTCGAGAAGCGTCAGAAAGAACTAGAGAAGAAGCGCAAGCAGGAAGAAAAACGTCTGCGCAAGATCGCCGAGAAGGGCACGGAAGAAGGTGAAAGCCCTGATCAGCCTGATGCCGCTCAGGCGTCCGATACGGACAGCCCGCCTGCCGCGGAATAACACCAGATAGGTTTTGCTCGCCCTGTACGCTGGGGTAGGAGCCGCTTTCTATCGTTCTGGCGCAAGACTGGACCCGCTTTGGGTTCAGCGATCTATCGCCATGTAGGCGACCTGACCGGTTGTCCTGATCGGTTTCCAATTCCTTGTTCCAATGGCCCCACAGCTTGTCCGGTGATGGACTGGGCCGTCTTGGTCTGTCTGGCGTTCGGAATGGGGATAGCCACGTATTCCCGTCTGATGTCATGGGCCAGCCTTATCGGATGGCCCATCAGGGATCAGACCTGCATCGTCTTTCGACCCGCCCGGGCTTATTTCTCGGCCGCGGGCGCGACGGGCTGGGGTGCCGCCGCCGGGGGCATGGCCGGCAAGAAGAAAGGCATCATCTGCATGGGGAATGCCTGTCCTGCTTGAGGGGCGGGCATGGTCGGCATGAAGCCGGCATACGGATTAGGCATCTGCGGCATGGAGAACGGCTGTCCCGCCGGGGCCGTGCCGGGGAAGGGCATGAAGCCGGCATACGGGTTAGGCATCTGGGGCATGGGGAACGGCTGTCCCGCCTGGGGGGCGCTCGGGAAGGGCATGGCCGGCATGAAGCCGGCATACGGATTGGGCATTTGCTGCATGGGGAACGCCTGTCCCGCTGGGGCTTGGCCAAAACCGGGGAAGGGCATGGCGGGCATGCCAGGCAGCGTCGGCATCATGGCCATGGGGTTCATCATTGCCGCGGCGTTTTCCATGGGCGCCATCATGGGGGCCAACATCACGCCAAAGGGCGTCATCATCGGCACCATCATGGTCATGGGGTTGAACGGGTCCGTTGCTGTTTGGGCCTGAACGGGCAGGGCGGGGGCCAGCAAGGCGGCCAAGGCAGAGACGAGGTGGCGGGTTTTCATGGGTTTCTCCAAAGGTGGAAAAGATACGGTCAAGCCGCTACGGCAGTAAACCGCCCAATGCGCCGCTGTCCGGTCCGAGGAGAATTTCTGGAACTGCCCGAAGCCGGGCCCAGGAGGGGAAGTGCCCGCACCAGGGGCCAGGCCAGTATACCCGCGTCATGACTTCGCCTTGGAAAGTGCAAGACAAATAGCTGCCGCTGAGTCGTGGAGCATCGCGACCCGTTTTCAGCGTGAGGCTCGGTCGTCCGTCCATCCTGTTTTTGTGTCATTTCACTAGCGAATTCCCTTATCATTCTTCGGTTTTTTAGCCCTGGAACGTGTATCCCTTGATTGGATGCATAACGCCAAAAATCACCGTAACAATATGAAAGAAAAAAGCAAAACATCTGTCGTGTTTGTCTGCATGGGCAATATCTGCCGCTCCCCCACCGCCGAGGGGGTGGTGCGCAAGAAGGTCCGGGAGATGGGGCTGGATGGCCTGGTGGAGATCGATTCCGCCGGTACCCACGGTTTTCACGTGGGTGCGCCGCCAGATGGTCGCGCCCAGGAGGCGGCGCGAGGACGTGGCTATGACCTGTCCAGCTTGCGGTCGCGCCAGGTTTCGGAGCGGGATTTCGCGGCGTTCGATTACATCCTGGCCATGGACCGGGACAATCTGGCTGCCCTCAAGCGGCGTTGCCCCCCGCAATACCAGCACAAGCTGCACCTGTTCCTGGCCTTCAGCCGCCGCTATCCCAACCTGGAGGTGCCCGATCCCTATTACGGCGGCCGCCAGGGTTTCGACATGGTGCTGGACATGGTGGAAGACGCAGCCCAGGGTCTGCTGGACAAGCTGCAAGCCTGAACCGCCGACCCACGTAAAAAAGCCGGCATATAGCCGGCTTTTTTATTTCTGACGGGGTGGCGTCAGGAAGACACGGTTTCGTCCGTGTGCTTGGTTTCCACCATCACCAAGGGCTCAGGTGCGGCCTGGGGCTCGCTCTTGGGGCGGGCACGGCGGCGCGGGTTGGACGGCGGGCCCCATTGCGCGGGGGTCTCGCTGCTGGCCTGGGCGCTGCTATCCACCTTGGTTTCCACCATTTGCAGGGGTTCGGCCGGAGCTTGTCCGCCGGCCTTGGAACGGCTGCGGTTGCGGCGCGGGCCGTTGGAAGTCTCTCCCCCCTCTTGCATTGGCGCGGTGGCGGATTTGGTCTGCACCATTTCCAGTCCGGCGGAGGACAGGTCCGGCTCCGGCAGCTTGACCGGTGCCGTCGTGGCTACCGCCTCGCGGGGCGCGGCAGCAGCGGGAGCCGCTGTGGGTGCCCCCAGCGTGACGACCA
>JBGSHR010000089.1:0-11391 GCA_041752155.1 Thiobacillaceae bacterium
CAGCACGGCGGCGAAGAAGCCGTCGGTGCCATGGGCGGCGGCGTTCAGGCTCAGATAGTCGCCCATCTCCAGGGGCACCTTCTGGGCGGCCAACACCTCGCCCACGGGCAGCAAGATGAAGTCGGGATGGCCGGCCAGGAAGGCGGCGACGATGGCCTCGTTCTCTTCCTGGAGCAGGCTGCACGTGGCATACACCAAGCGCCCGCCGGCCTTCACCAGGCGGGCGGCGGAATCGAGGATGGACGCCTGCTTGACGGTAAGCTCCGCCACCGATTCCGGGGTCTGGCGCCACTTCAGGTCAGGATTGCGGCGCAGGGTGCCCAGGCCGGAACAGGGTGCATCCACCAGCACCCGGTCGAACTTGCCGGCCAGGCGCTTCACCTTGCTGTCCCGTTCGTTGGCGATCACCAGGGCCTGGACGTTGGACAGGCCGGAGCGGGCCAGGCGCGGCTTGAGCTTGGCCAAGCGCTTTTCCGACACGTCGAAGGCATAGATCCGGCCCGAGCTGCGCATCATGGCACCCAGCAACATAGTCTTGCCGCCGGCGCCGGCGCAGAAGTCGCACACCATCTCGCCGCGCCGGGGCGCCAGGAGCAGGCCCAGGAGCTGGCTGCCCTCGTCCTGGACCTCGATGCTGCCATCCAGGAACAGGGGGTGGCGTTGCAGAGCGATCTTGTCCTGGAGGCGCAGGCCGAAGGGCGAATAGGGCGTGGCGCTGGCGGGAATGCCTTCCCGGTTCAGGGCCGCCAGGATGTCGTCGCGGTTGGCCTTGATCAGGTTGACGCGCAGGTCCAGGGGCGCGGCGGTGTTCAGGGCCTCCATCATGGCGGGCAGGGCGTCGCCATACTGGGCGGACAGACGCTCGTACAGCCAATCCGGCAGGTCCATGGCCTCGGCGGGAGACAGGCCGGTCAGGTCGACGGCCTTGAGGCCGCGCAGCCACTCCATGTCACCCTTGGACACCAGGGGCTCGAACTCGCGCAGATTGTGGCCGCCGAAGCGGGCCAGCCAAGCCAGCACCAGGCGGCGCGGCGTGGGGACGCTATCCACGGTGGCGCGGGTCAGATATTGCAAAGTGCGCAGGCGGCGTAGCACGCCGTACACCGTTTCGGCGATGAAGGCCCGGTCGCGGCTGCCCAGTTTCGGGTAGTTGCGGAAGAAACCGGAAAGCTGCACGTCCGCCGGCCGGGCGAAGTCGAGGCAGGGTTCCAGGGCCTCGATGGCATGGGAAAGCTCGGTGGGAGTCATGGCAAACCTGTGAGTAAGTAGAAAATTCGGGAGGCTACGTTGCGCTGGCCAGGATCTCGGCGGCGCCGGTCTTCATGAATTCGATGAAGCTCTGGGCGGCGGCGGAGAAACGCTTGCCCGGGCGGTTGACCATATACCAATGGCGTTGGATGGGGGTATCGACCACGTCGAGCACCACCAGGCGCCCCAGCACCAGCTCCATGTCCAGGGTGTGGCGCGACACCAGGCCCAGGCCCAGGCCCGCCTCCACGGCGCGCTGGATGGCGATGTTGCTGTTCATCTCCATGCCGGCCGTGAGTTTGGCCCCGTGCTCGGTGAAGAAGCGTTCGGTGGCGGCGCGGGTGCCGGAGCCGGACTCGCGCATGATGAAGGTTTCCCCCTCCAGCCGGGTCGCCGGAATCCGGCTTTGTCCCGCCAGGAGGTGGTTGGGGGGGGCGATGATCACCAGGGGATTGTCCATGAAGGCATGGGCCTCCAGGTCCAGCGCCTCGGGCGGACGGCCCATGATGACCAGGTCGGTGTCGTTGTTGGCCAGGGCGGCCAGCAGCTTTTCCCGGTTGCCCACGTCCAGGCGCACGCTGACGTGGGGATGCTGCTGGCCGAAGGCGGCCAGTAGCCGGGGCGCGAAGTATTTCGCCGTGCTCACGGCGGAGATCTTGAGCTCCCCCGTATCCAAACCCTTGAGGCGATTGAGGGATTCATCCAGGTCGGCCACCTGCTGGGCAATGGTCAGGCTATAGCGATAGACCTCCTGGCCGGCCTCGGTGAGGAAGATCTTCTTGCCGATCTGCTCGAACAGGGGCAGGCCGGCCATCTCGTCCAGCTGCTTGATCTGCATGGACACCCCGGGCTGGGACAGGTGCAACTCCTCCGCCGCCCGGGAGAAGGAGAGATGGCGGGCCACGGCCTCGAAGACCTGGAGTTGGCGCAGGGTGGGATGAATCATCAGGAATAGCTAGTCATTACCCATGTAATGATAATGGAATACTTATGGTTCAGATAAAAATATCTGAATATTTTTTACGGAAAGCCCTGCGTATAGTGCTGCCATCTCGTTTCGTCCGCCCAATTTTCGTCGCAAGGAGCAAGAACAATGGATCAATCAGCACGTTACGCCGACCTCAGCCTGAAGGAAGAAGACCTGATCAAGGGTGACAAGCACATTCTCGTCGCTTATCACATGCAGCCCGCCACCGGTTACGGCTACCTGGAAGTGGCCGCGCACATCGCCGCCGAGTCCTCCACCGGCACCAACGTGGAAGTCTCCACCACCGACGACTTCACCAAGGGCGTGGACGCGCTGGTGTACTTCATCGACGAAGCCAAGGGCGTGATGAAGGTCGCCTACCCGAACGACCTGTTCGACCGCAACGTCACCGACGGCCGCGCCATGCTGGTCTCCTTCCTGACCCTGGCCATCGGCAACAACCAGGGCATGGGCGACGTGAAGCATCTGCAGATGCAGGATTTCTACGTGCCCTGGTCCATGCTGCGCCAGTTCGACGGCCCGGCCAAGGACATCACCGACCTGTGGGACATCCTCGGTCGTCCGCGCACCAACGGTGGCTACATTGCCGGCACCATCATCAAGCCCAAGCTGGGCCTGCGGCCCGAGCCGTTCGCCAAGGCTGCCTACCAGTTCTGGCTGGGTGGCGACTTCATCAAGAACGACGAACCCCAGGGCAACCAAGTGTTCTGCCCGGTCAAGAAAGTGATTCCGCTGGTGTATGACGCCATGAAGCGCGCCATGGACGAAACCGGCCAGGCCAAGCTGTTCTCCATGAACATCACCGCCGACGACCATTACGAAATGCTTGCCCGCGCCGATTTCGCGCTGGAAACCTTCGGCGCCGACGCCAACAAGGTGGCTTTCCTGGTCGACGGCTATGTCGGCGGCCCCGGCATGATCACCACCGCGCGTCGTCAGTACCCCGGTCAGTACCTGCACTACCACCGTGCCGGCCACGGCGCCGTGACCTCGCCCTCCGCCGTGCGTGGCTACACCGCCTTCGTGCTGGCCAAGATGTCCCGCCTGCAAGGTGCTTCCGGCATCCACGTCGGCACCATGGGCTACGGCAAGATGGAAGGCGGCCGCGATGACCGCAACATCGCCTACATGATCGAGCGCGATTCCGCCGACGGCCCGTACTTCCACCAGGAATGGCACGGCATGAAGCCCACCACGCCGATCATCTCCGGCGGCATGAACGCCCTGCGTCTGCCCGGCTTCTTCGAGAACCTGGGTCACGGCAACGTCATCAACACCTCCGGTGGCGGCTCCTACGGCCACATCGACAGCCCGGCCGCCGGCGCGATCTCCCTGCGCCAGTCCTACGAGTGCTGGAAGGCCGGCGCCGACCCGATCGAGTTCGCGAAAGAGCACAAGGAATTCGCCCGTGCCTTCGAGTCCTTCCCGGGCGATGCCGACAAGCTGTTCCCCGGCTGGCGCGAGAAGCTGGGCGTGCACAAGTAATACCGTAGGGCGGGTTAGGCCGACAGGCCGTAACCCGCCAACTCGGGACGGCGGGTTACGCGACTGGGTCGCTAACCCACCCTACAAAAGCCCCGATTGGGGCTTTTTTGTTCTACGCCAAGGAACCTGTCATGACCGACAAAGAGCAATACAAAGTCCACACAGAACCCTACTACCAGGCCCAGGGCAAGGAAGTGCAGCTCTACGAGGCCGCCTACCGCAACCGCCTGCCGGTGATGGTGAAAGGCCCCACCGGCTGTGGCAAATCCCGCTTCATCGAATACATGGCCTGGAAGCTGAACAAGCCCCTGATCACCGTGGCCTGCAACGAGGACATGACCGCCAGCGATCTGGTGGGCCGTTACCTGCTGGAAGCCAACGGCACCCGCTGGCTGGACGGCCCCCTCACCGTCGCCGCCCGCATCGGCGCCATCTGCTACCTGGATGAAATCGTCGAGGCGCGCCAGGACACCACCGTGGTGATCCACCCCCTCACCGACCACCGCCGCACCCTGCCCCTGGACAAGAAGGGCGAGCTGATCTCGGCCCATCCGGATTTCCAGTTGGTGATCTCCTACAACCCCGGCTACCAATCGCTGATGAAGGACCTGAAGCAGTCCACCAAGCAGCGCTTCACCGCCTTTGATTTCGACTACCCGGATGCCGCCCTGGAGACCACCATCCTGGCCAAGGAAACCGGCCTGGACGAGGCCACCGCCGGCAAGCTGGTGAAGATCGGCCAGACCGCCCGCAACCTGAAGGGCCACGGCCTGGACGAAGGCATCTCCACGCGCCTGCTGGTGTACGCCGCCACCCTGATCAAGGACGGCGTCGACCCGCTCGACGCCTGCCGCATGGCCCTGGTGCGCCCCATCACCGACGACGCCGACATCCGCGAGACGCTGGATCACGCGATTGATGCCACGTTTGCCTGATAGGCCGTCAAGGTAGGGCGGATGAGCGCAGCGTTATCCGCCGCATGCCAGCCTACTCATTCGGCGGATAACGGCCTTCGGCCTCATCCGCCCTACGTTACTGACCATGACCACCCGTAGCCCGGAGGAGCGCAGCGAGTCCGGGAAGAACACGCGGGCATGCCGTCCAATCCCGGACTCGCTGCGCTCCTCCAGGCTACGCCAACGACCATGACCGAAACCGAAACTGCATACCAGCACCCCCTGATGCAGGCCTACTGGGCCCAGATCGACACCCACTTCAAGCAGGTCGAAGACGTGTTCGAGGACGTCATGGCGGAGGCCCTGGCCATCCTGACGCGCGAGGGGCTCAACGCCTACCTGGAAGCGGCCCGCGTCATCGGCAAGCTAGGGCGCGGCGTGGAGCCCATGCTGGCGTTCCTGGAAGAGTGGCCCTCCGCCGCCAAGGCCCTGGGCGAGGACGCGCTGCCCGAGATCATGGCGGTCATCATGGGCATGCAGAAGTCGCCCAACAGCAAGGCCATCACCCCCTTCCTGCAAACCCTGGCGCCGGTCGCGCGCAGGCTGCAATCCCAGGAACAGATGCGCCATTACCTGGACATCACCCTGGATTTCATGGCGCGCACCACCGGCTCCATCCACGGCCACCACACCACCTTCCCCAGCCCCGGCCTGCCGGACTTCTTCGCCCAGGCGCCGTTCCTGCTCTCCCAGCTCAGCCTGGAAGGCCTGAAGAACTGGGTGGAATACGGCATCCGCAACTACCACAGCCACCCGGAACGGCAGAAGGACTACTTCACCGTCCAGTCCGCCGACAGCCGCGCCGTGCTGCAACGGGAACGCCACGGCACCCTGTTCATGGACGTGGAACGCAAGCTGGACCTCTACCTGCGCGGCCTGTGGCGGGCATCGGAACAACTGGTCCCCTACTCCACCGCCTTCGACGAGCTGCGCAAACCGGTGCCCTATTTCGACAAGCTGGGCATGCGCATTCCGGATGTCTACGACGACTTCGTGCTCCCCTCCCCCGCCGGGGGAGGGGAGCACGCAGCGCCGGGTGAGGGAGCAACCTCTGATTCACCAACCCGTGCTCCCTCACCCCCAGCCCCTCCCCCGGGGGGGGAGGGGAGCATCGTCAAGGGCATCGACCGCTACCGCGCCACCCTCGCCCACATGGTGGGGCATCGCCGTTGGACCGAGGCCCAGATCGCCGACAACTGGAGCCCATTCCAGCGCATGGCCGTCGAGTTCTTCGAGGACTGCCGGGTGGAAACCCTGCTGTGCCGCGAATACCCGGGCCTCAAGCGCATCTTCCTGGCCCTGCACCCCAAGCCGGTAGAAGACGCTTGCGACCCGGAAACCACCTCCTGCCTGCGCCACCGCCTGGCCATGCTGTCGCGCGCCCTGCTCGACCCGGAGCACGGCTACCGCGACGCCGATCTGCTGGATTTCATGGCGCGCTTCCATGCCCTCATGGCCGAAGGCGAATCGAGCACCCAGGACATCGCCGCCCTGGCGCTTTCCTACGTCGCCCGCACCCGCCGCCAGAGCGACCAGCTCGCCAAGGTCCACTTCGCCGACACGGTCATCGACTACCGCGACGACAACCGCCAGATGTGGCGATTCATCGAGGAAAGCGACGACGAGGAGATGTTCGAGAAGGAGAAAAAGCGCACGCCCGGCGAAGAGCAAAAAGGCCTGCCGCCGCGCCACTACCCGGAGTGGGACTACAAGAGCCTGACCTACCGCCCGGACTGGGCCAGCGTCTACGAGGCCCTGCACCCCAAGGGCAACCCCGCCGACATCGACCGGCTGCTGGAGAAGCACAGCGCCCTGGCCAAGCGCCTCAAGCGCATCCTCGACCTGCTCAAGCCCCAGGACAAGATCCGCATCCGCTATCAGGAGGAAGGCAGCGAACTGGACCTGGACGTGGCCATCCGCTCCCTGATCGACTTCAAGGGCGGCGCCAACCCCGACCCGCGCATCAACATGAGCCACCGCACCGACGGCCGCAACATCGCCGTCATGCTGCTGCTTGACCTGTCGGAATCCCTCAACGAAAAGGCCAGCGGCTCCGACCAGACCATCCTGGAACTCGGCCAGGAAGCCGTGTCGCTATTGGCCTGGGCGGTGGAACAACTGGGCGACCCGTTCGCCATCGCCGGCTTCCATTCCAACACCCGCCACGACGTGCGCTACCTGCACATCAAGGGCTACGGCGAACACTGGGGCGACGACGCCAAGGGCCGCCTGGCCGCCATGCAGGCCGGCTATTCCACCCGCATGGGCGCCGCCATGCGCCACGCCGCCCACTACCTGGAAGCGCGCCAGGCCGACAAGAAGCTGATGCTGATCCTCACCGACGGCCAGCCCAGCGACGTGGACACCCACGACGAACAACTACTCATCGAGGACACCCGCCAGGCGGTCAAGGAACTCGACCGGGACGGCATCTTCACCTACTGCATCAGCCTGGACCCCAAGGCCGACGAATACGTGAGCGACATCTTCGGCCGGCAGTACACGGTGATCGACAACATCCAGCGGTTGCCGGAGAAGCTGCCGGAGTTGTTCCTGGCGCTTACGAAGTAAAGCGGAAATCTACCGCGCGACAGTCTGTCATGGTGGGGGCGAAGCGGCTGGGCGCTGCTCGGCCTTTGCGGTCATCGGGTCAGACACCCTGCTACGCCAGCAATGCTGCCCATTGCAGACGTCGGCGGCGCCCATCTTGGCGAGCGGGTCCATAGATCAAAGCTGTTTCGCCTTCGTTCTGCACAAGTGCTCTCGCAGTGGTTGCGGCCAGCACGGGTCTGGCTTGTCAGTTCGTTGGAACGCGGTAGCGTTTGAACAGGGCCTCGAAGAAAGCCTTCACGTCGGCCTTCGCTGTGGGCACCTGCAGCTCCGCTGCTCCGAAGCGAAAGACTTCATATCCGGCGAGCTTGAGTTCGCGATCGGCCTTGACCATCTGCGCATAACGCTGCACGTCGGCGCTGCCTTTGGCGTCTGCATAGTGGTGCTTGCCGTCGACCTCAATGACGACCCGAACGCCCTGTGGCAGCAGAAGCAGGAAGTCCATGCGAAACCGCAAAAGCGCATCTGGCCCTCGCTCCTTCACCGTGCGTGGGTCCCAGTGCAGCCAGACCTCCGGCAGCAGCGCCGGCAGGTTCGGCACCGCACTGCGAAACCCCTCGAAGAAGGCGTCGAACAGCAAGGTTTGCGGCGGCGAGTTGCATGGCAGGCTGGCCTTGAGACGTGCGTACAGCGTGCGCTTGGCCTGCGTGGCATCGGCGATCTGCTCGGCTTTTCCCCACCACTGCTGCAGATCGTTCCAGCGCAGCCCGTCGTTGCCGATAGGGCGGTCATAGACAAGCACCTTGTCCGCATTGGTGACGATTTCGACATCGTTGTCCAGCGCATCGCTAAAGCGCAGGTCGGGCTTGTCGGGCGACGCGAAGATGAGATTCTTTGGTCTGCCCTTGGCCGCCGCGTGCAATGAGACCAGCGTGAAGACCGGGTAGCCGCCTTCCGAGCCGGTCTCGCGCAGCTCGACGCCGCAACTGCGCAGCGGCTCGTTGACGCAGGCGACGAAGTAACGTTGCGCGGCCTCATCGGGGCGCACGTCGGCCGAAGCCAGTCCCTCCAGGAACAGCGCAAAGCGCCGATCAGAGGCTTCATATGCACCCAACTGGTCGAACAGCACCTCAGCCGGCCAGTCCTCGGGGTTGCGATGGACATGCTGCTGGATTTCAGCGCGCAGTCCCGTGGGCTTCCCGCCCGGCAGGTGCATCCAGTCATCCGCATCCAAGATCCACAGATGCTCCAACAGCTCGTTGAACCTGCGTGCATCCCCGTACAGTTCCTCGCGATTGAGTCTGCGCGCAACCTCGCGCCGGTACCGCTTCGGGATGGGCGGACACGCGCTGTCGCTCCAGAGGATGTCCTGAATCTGGTTGCGCGTGGTGGCGCTGGGCGGGTGGCGCACCAACAGCTTGCGTGCAACCGCCGGTAGGTCCGTGTCCGCTACCGCGTCGAAGCTGGCGGTCATGCGTTCGCGCTTGGAACCATCGGCGGCAGGCGCAGGTAGCCCCAATTCTTCGCACAGCGCCGGCAGCATCGCGTGGGTGCCGGCGTCCTTGAGTCCGGTCACCAGCGGCTCCAACAGGTTGCGAAGTTGCGGGTAGTTCATGGTCGCGCGGCTCAACCTCGCAGCGCCATGGCGCGCAGGAGCGCGTCGATCTGCCCGAACGCATCCTGCTGCCACTGTTCGGGCGTGCGGTCGCCCAACGCATGGGTGTCTTCGACGAAGCGCCTCACACAGGTGGGGCCATACCCCTCGAACGAGTCAAACTTCTCGGCGATGTGTCGGAAACCACGTTCGCCGCTGGGATGCGCCAACAGTGGCCGACATTCTTGTGCCAACGCATCGATGCCATCGGGGTAATTCCGCACGCAGTAGTAGATGTCGTAGGCGTCCTTCTGCTTGTAGCGGCCCGCCAGCGCATGGCCCTTCATCGCCAGAAGAGCGGGGATTGAGCACACCGCGATCTCTACGCGGTTAGTACCGCCATTCGGCATCGGCCCGGCCACCGCGACCAGTTGATAGAAGCGCATCGCCAGGTCGGTGCCATCGGCACGTTGCACGGCGAAGTCGTTGACCAATGGAGGATCGTTCTTGACGATTTCCGCGTCACGCGGCATCAAGAAGTCGACCACGATGTCAATCGCTTCCCCATCGTCCTGCGCGGGCACTTGGCGAACCAGTTGGAAGCGCCGAAGTCCCTCGCGCTGGGCGTATCCATGGCTTTGAAGTGCGCTGACCAAGGTTGCGTACTCGCCGTCGCCGAGCGCTTCCGCATCCAGGCCGACGTCCACGTCGAGCGTACCGACGTGCGGCATGTCCTCGTTGGCCAGTAGCAGCCAAGGAACCGCGCCGCCGATGATGGCGAACTTGCCCTTGAAACTGCCGAGTATCTGACCGATCTCGATCAGCACGGATTTGACTGCCGCAGTCGTCCGGTCGTCGTACTCGGCGGCTGACTGTGGTTCCTGGGGCGTTATTTTGGCCATGAGAGCCTTTCTAAGCGCAGGTGCTCGGCAGCCTCAGCGCCGCGTTCGCCGGCAATGGAGAGGTCGAGGTAGGTCTGAAGCACGCTCGTGCAGATCGCGCCGGGTGCAGGTTCAATCGTGTCGGCGAGCAGTTCCAAGTCCTTTGGCACAATGACGACTACGTTCTCCCCTTTCGAGGCAGGCGCGAGTTTCAGTGCTGCCTGGAGTTTGCGCAGACCTTCCTCGTCGGCAAAAAAGTAGTGCGTGCCGGTGCGCCCGTAAGGAGCAAGCCACTGCGCTGCCGAGAAGGAGGCGAAGACAGCACGGCCGGGGTCGCCTTCGGCACGCAGTGTGCCGCGGGCCGCATCTTCGAGCGCGCTGCCATGCAATGGCGTGTAGAACCGCAGCCGCTCACCTGGCGGCGCGGTGTAGCTGTCCCTCCATGCGTCGAGCAGCGCGTCGGGCTCCGAGAGGACGAGGCCATCGTCCGACACGCGCGCCCATTCCCGGTCGATCAAGCCAGTGCGTACATTGCTGACGTGCCCTAGGCTGACCCCGGAGATTTCCGACAACTCGGTGACGCGCCATGCACGGCCGGGCTCGCGGAGCATGGCGCGTAGAACCTGAGCCGACTTCGGCCTGAACAGCGATTTGAGTTTGCGTTGTTCGGCGGCGGGTTTGTCTGCCACCATACGCTCGATGAACACGCCGCCGAAGGCGATCCGGGCGTTTCCCTCAAGGTCGAGATAGCCGACGCCCTTCTCTTCGCACAGTTGCCTCACTGCGGGTGATATGTATGGTGCCATGAAGACGGGCGTTGCATGCGGGGCTTTCTGCACCACGTAGTCCCGCAATTCCAGCAGTGCAGAACGGGCGTATCGCGGCTGGCCATTCGACTTGTACTCGCAGATGAGCATGTGTTGCCGCCCGTCCACGAGTAGCCGGGCAATTATGTCCGGCTCCCAATTGCCGGACACGGCTTCGGCCTCGATGCCTTCGATCTTAAGGATCGGGACATTCTCAAGTAGCCGCCGCAGCGCCTCGCCAGCACGGGCTTCCGCCTCTTTCATAGAATTTAAGGTTTTCAGCATTCGCTTAAAATACCACCTTCGTTGAAAGGCCGTCATATTTTCACTATTAAAAATGTCTTCAGCAATCGCTGAAACAGCGAGTTTAAGTGAAATAGCGTGTCCCTGGATTTTGTCGTGCAGGTGGTCCACAAGCCCACCGACCGAAGCAGCTTCATGCCGCTGCTGTGGCGTTGAGTCGTCGAACGAACCCTCGGCTCGTCGTATCGCACCGGTAGCCGTGCTCCGTCTCGGGCATCGCATGCACCGCGAGTCCACGCTGACGGCACGAACCCCATGGACCGACAGCCCCGGTCAGCAACGTGCCACCGTTGCCACCACGAGCCGGCCTCGACGGCGACAAAGGCCGAGGTGCATCCGAAAGCCATATGGCTGGTTTCGGAGCAGACCTGCCAATCGAATGACCAGAATAGAGCGCAGGTCACCGTCAGCTTCGGCCGAACCCAAGCCGTTCGAGCCCAATCAGTCAGCCAGAGGCCGCGCATGGATTTCCGCCTCGCCATCTCCCCGCTTCCCGCAATCCACCCCGCAACGCGCCCCACCCCCCCCTCCCGGCGCGCAGGATGACCCGCCGCGCTGGGTGAGCAGGAACGCCACAAAC
>JBGSHR010000090.1:0-8477 GCA_041752155.1 Thiobacillaceae bacterium
ATGCGGCCCGGGATCTCGACGGTGCGGGGTACGTTGTGGGCCGTCGCCGTGATGACCTCCACCTCGGGCGGCGGCATGCCGCCACCCATGGGGCCTCCCGGCGCGCCGCCGCTCTGGGGTTTGCAGCCGGCCAGGGCCAGGATGAGCAGGGAATAGGGCAGCAAGGCGCGGGCAGGGCGGGTCACGGTGTGCTCCAGTCGGGCGGGAATGTCGCGGCAATATACATACGTTCGTGCATGTATGTAAACAGTCGACAATGGATTACTATGCGAAGCGATTTGTAACAATTGAAAGCCATGGCCCGTAGAACCAAGGAAGATGCCCAGGAGACCCGAACCCTGATCATGGACACCGCCGAGCTGGTGTTCCGCGAGAAGGGCGTGGGTCACACCACGCTGGCGGAGATCGCCAGCGCGGCTGGCGTGACCCGGGGCGCCATCTATTGGCATTTCGCCAACAAGTCGGCCCTGCTGCAAGCGGTCAACGACCGGGTGCACCTGCCCCTGGATGCCATGCACCAGTCCCTGGCCGATGTGGCCCTGGTGGACCCGCTCTCCAAGTTGCGGGAATCGGCCAAAGGCGTGTTGCATCAGGTCGCCAACGATGAGCGCTCGCGCCGGGTGTTCGAGATCTTCAGCTACAAGTGCGAATACGTGGGCGAGATGGCGGAGATGCTGGCGCGTCTGCGCGACAGCCGGCGCGCCTGCCTGCAGGACATCGCCGGCAACCTGCGTCACGCGGTAGAGAAAGGGCAGATCCCCAGGGAAGTGGATATCGAGCGGGCAGCCATCGGCCTCTATGCCTTGGTGGACGGCTTGATCGAAAACTGGCTCATGGACCAGGACAGCTTTGACCTGGAGGCGGTGGGAACCAGCCTGGTGGACAGCCTGTGCGCCGGATTGGTTGCCTGTAAACCAGGCTAGCAACCCGCCGTAATTTCAAACGGGGGCCGCGGCCGTGTCCTTGGCGCTGTCCCGCAATTGCAGACGCCACATGTCGGCATAGCGGCCGTTCTCCGCCAGTAGCTGCTCGTGCCGGCCCCGCTCGACGATGCGGCCGGCCTCCAGCACCAGAATCTCGTCGGCATCCACCACGGTGGACAGGCGATGGGCGATGACCAGGGTGGTACGGTTTTCCGATACCCGCGCCAGTTCCGCCTGGATGGCCTTCTCCGTGCCGCTGTCCAAAGAAGATGTAGCCTCGTCGAACACCATGATGGGCGGATTCTTGAGGATGGCGCGGGCGATGGCCACGCGCTGCTTCTCGCCCCCCGAGAGTTTCAAGCCCCGTTCCCCCACTACTGTTTCGTAGCCGTCCGGCAGGGCGGCGATGAAGCCATCCAGATGGGCTGCCCGGGCCGCCTCCAGCACCTCCGCCCGACTGGCGTCGGGCCGGCCGTAGGCCAGGTTGTGATAGAGGGTGTCGTTAAACAGCACGGTGTCCTGGGGCACCATGCCGATGGCGGCGCGCAGGCTCTTCTGGGTGACCTGGCGCAGGTCCTGGCCATCGATGGTGATGCGCCCGCCGCTGACATCGTAGAAGCGGAACATCAGCCTGGAAAGGGTGGATTTTCCCGCGCCGCTGGCCCCCACCACCGCCACTTTCTTGCCGGCCGGGATGGCGAAGTCCACGCCCCGCAGGATGGGGCGGCGGGCGTCGTAGGCGAAGCTGACATCCTCGAAGCGGACTTCTCCACGGGAGACCTGGAGCGGCGCGGCGCCATCGGCATCGCGGATCTCCGGTTGCCGGTGCAGGATGCCGAACAGTTTTTCCATGTCGGTGAGGGCGTTGCGGATCTCCCGATATACGGTGCCGAGGAAGTTCAGCGGGATGAACAGCTGCAGCAGGTAGGCGTTGACCAATACCAGGTCGCCGATGGTCATGGTCTTGCTGACCACGCCCTGGGCGGCCAGGCCCATCATGGCGGTGACCCCTAGGGCGATGATGAAGGCCTGGCCGGAATTCAGCCAGGCCAGGGAAATCTCGCTCTTGACCGAGGCCTCTTCGGCCCGTGCGAGATCGGCCTTGAGCCGGTCCGCCTCGTATGTCTCGTTGTTGAAGTACTTCACCGTCTCGTAGTTGAGCAGGCTATCCACGGCCCGGGCGTTGGCCTGGGCATCGGTCTCGTTCATGGCGCGGCGGTGCTGCAGGCGCCAGTTGGTCACCATGACCGTGTAGAAGATGTACACCACCAGAGTCATGAGGGTGATGGCGCCGAACCAGGGGTCGTATTTGACGAACAGCACGCCCGCCACCATGAGGATCTCCAGCAGGGTGGGGCCGATGTTGAACAGGGTGAAGTTGATCAGGAAGCGGATCGAGCGCGCGCCCCGGTCGATCTCCATGGCCACGCCGCCGGTGCGGCGCTCCAGGTGGAAGCGCAGGGATTGGGCGTGCAGTTGCTTGAACACGTCGTGGATCACGCCGCGCATGGCGCGTTGCAACACCCGCGCGAACAGGCCGTCGCGTACTTCGGTCAGGGCGGTGTTGCCGAAGCGCAGCAGGCCGTAGAGCACGATCAGAAGCAGGGGCAGGAACAGGGCGGTGGAGGGATTCTGCAGGCCGTCGACGATGTCCTTGAGTACCAGGGGGACGGTGACGTTGGCCAGCTTGCCGCACATCAGCAGGGCGAAGGCGGCGATGACACGGGCCTTGTACTGCCAGACGTAGGGGAACAGGGAGAGGGCCGCGCGCCATTGGGAAACGGTGATGCGGGGGCTCTGGGTGTCGGTGCGGATAGGGGCGTGGGCCATGGTTGCGGGTGTGCGCCGCCTGCTCTGGCGGCGCTCGCCTGTGTTGACGCGGGTCAGGCGGCTTGCTTGGGCAGCATCGCCGATTGCTGGGACAGAAGCTCCGTGGCCTTGTCCGCCGCGACCGGGCGACTGAACAGGTAGCCCTGGTAGGCGTCGCAGCCCAGCGAGGTAATGTAATCCAGTTGGGCGGTGGTTTCCACGCCCTCCGCCACCACGTTGAGGCGCAGGCCCTTGGCCATGGCGGCGATGCCGGCGACGATGGTGGAGCCATTGACGTGGCTGGAGAGGTCGTGGATGAAGCTGCGGTCGATCTTGAGGGTATGGACCGGCAGCTTCTTCAGATAGGACAGGGACGAATAGCCGGTGCCGAAATCATCGATGGAGATTTCCACGCCCAGGTCGGCGAGTTGGCGCAGTTTGCCGACGGTGCCGTCCATGTCCCGCATCAGGGTGCCTTCCGTGATCTCGATCTCGATGCAGTCGCCTGTGATGCCATTGGCCTCCAGGGCGCGGGTGAATCTTTCGACAAACTCGGGATGCTCGATCTGGCGCGGGGAGAGGTTGACCGCCAGGGAGATGCGCGGCATTTCCCTGGCTTGCCATAGCTTGGCCTGGCGGCAGCTGGCATCCAGGACCCAGTCGCTGATGGAGGAGATGAGGCCGCTGTCCTCGGCGATGGGGATGAAATTGTCCGGTTGCACCATGCCCCGTTCCGGATGATTCCAACGGATCAGGGCTTCCATGCCACGGATGCGCTGGTTCTCGATGCTCACCAGGGGCTGGTAGTAGATCTCGAATTCGTTCCTTTGCAAGGCATGGCGGATGTCGTTTTCCAGCGCCAGGCGTCCGGTCAGGGATTTCTGCAGTTCCCGGGTGAAGAACTTGTAGTCGTTCCGGCCATTGTCCTTGGCGTGGTACATGGCGATGTCGGCGTGCTTGATCAGGGTGTCCATGGTCTCGCCATCGTCCGGGAAGAGGGAGATGCCGATGCTCATGCCGACGAAGATCTCGTGATCATCGATGTGGAAGGGCTGTTTCAGGGAGGTCAGGATCTTCTCGGCGATATAGGCCGCGTTGTCCCGGGAACGGATGTGGGGCAGCAGTAGCATGAACTCGTCGCCGCCGATGCGGGACAGAGTGTCGCCCTCCCGCAGGCTGCCGCGCAGGCGCTGGGCCACGCCCTGCAACAAGCTGTCTCCCACCATGTGGCCCAGGGTGTCGTTCACCATCTTGAAGCGGTCCATGTCCAGGAACATGACCACCAGGGTCTGGCCATGGCGTTTGGCCTGGACGATGGCCTGGCCGAGGCGATCGTTGAACAGGGTACGGTTGGGCAGTCCGGTGAGCTGATCGTGATAGGCCTGGAAGGCGATGGTGGCCTCCGCCTTCTTGCGGTCGCTGATGTCCCGCGCCACGCCGTAGGTGCCCAGAAAATCGCCATGGCCTTCCTCGTTCGGGCGATACATGCCCATGGCTGACAGTTCCACCACCACCAGGTTTTCCGCCAGACCGGTGAGCAGGTCGTCCTTGCGTTTCAGGCGCAGCTCGTAGTTGTGGGTGGCCCGGTTTCCGGTGCGGCGTTCGTTGAAGCGGTAACGCGCCTGCTCGGTTTCGCCTGGCGGCACGATGTACAGGTACTCCCGGCCGATGAGCTCCCCGGGAAGATAGCCCAGGGTGTGCTCGATGCTGTCGTTGAGATAGGTGAAGTGGCCGTTCACGTCCAGGGTGTAGATCACGTCGGGCGAGGCATTGACCAACAGTCGGTGCCACTCTTCAGACTGTTCCAGTTGGTGTTGGATGCGGGTGTTGTCGCGTTCCAGTTGCACCTTGCGTACCGCGTTGCGCACGGTCTTGATGAGCTCTTCCGGCTCGCAGGGTTTGCGCAGGTAGTCGTAGGCCCCCAGGCGCAGCGACAGGATGGCGGATTCGATCTGGCTGTCTCCGCTCATGACGATGATGCGGCAATCCGGTTGATGTTGGCGCAGGTAGGCCATGATGTCATGGCCGCTGGCATCGGGCAGGCGCAGGTCGAGCAGGGCCAGGTCGTAGTTGCGTTTGGCGAGGTGGGTGTAGGCTTGGGCGCCGGTTATGGCGGAGTCGATGTGATGGACGAACTGGGCCAGGAGCAGGCGGGTGCTGTCCAGATAACGGGGTTCGTCCTCGACGATGAGCAGGTTGACCAGGGTCTGGCTCATGGCTGAATCATGTCCTCCCTGCATCATCTGTCCTTGTGGGATGTCTGGCTTAAAGTTGGCGTTTCATGCGGCTTACAGCAAGGCCGAGCAGGTCAACTTAGCGGCAATGATATCTGGAATGTCGTGCCGAAATTGTTACTTTTAAACGAAATTACGCCATTGAGGGATTCGGTCAGAGTCTTGACGATGGACAGGCCGAGTCCCGCATGCACACCGCCTTTTTCGCTTTCCACCGGGTTGAATAGTTGCGCGGCTCGCTCCGGGGGTATGCCGGTGCCGGAGTCGGCCACGGTTATTTCCACGAACTGCTCCTGGCGATGATTGGTCAGCGCCGCTGTCTCGATGCGCAACGCGCCACCTTGCGGTGTTGCTTCCAGCGCATTGAGCAGGAGGTTGAGAATGATCTGCTTGAGTTTGTCCCGGTCGCAGTGCAAGCGGGGCAGGCCGGGGGTCAGTTGGGTCTGCACCTGCAAGCCCTTGGCATGCCAGGTGGGAGCGGTGACCTTGACCAGGTCGGTGATCAGGGCGTTGACGTCCGCGTGCTCGCTCGATTCGCCCAGGTTCATGTCGTCGTGGGTGAGGCTGCGGACGATACGGACGATGCGGTCCAGCTCTTCATAAATGATGCGTAGCTCATCCGAGATGGGGGCGTCATCCCCCAGCTTCACCTTGAGGATGGCCAGGTAGTTCTTGATGATGCCCAGCGGGTTGTTGACCTCGTGGGCGGCGCGGCGCACCCGCGTCGACAGGGTGTCGGAGTGGCTATCGTGGCCGGATTCGACGATGACGGGAGGCGCGTCCATGCTCGGGCCGTGTCCCATGACCGCGCCCAGGCGTGCGTAATGTTCGGGATTGGCGGCGATCTGCTCCAGTATTTCCTGGTCGCCACATATCAACATGACACCGCGCTGGTCGCCCTCGCCGACCGGGATCGCGGCGATGCCGTCGGCGTCGGCCTGATGCATGATCTGCAGGTCCAGCACGCTGGTGTCGGCATCATCGTAGAACGCCACTACGCAATTGCGCGTGAACAGGGCGCGCACCGCGGCGGTATTGCTGCCTTCGACACGGATGTGGATGGGCGGGGGGCTGCGTCCGTCGATCGGCACGGCCTCCAGGGTGCTGGTGCGCTTGTTCAGTTTCAGGTGGATGGGGTCGAACAAGCCTTCCTGGCTGGCCAGGGAGTCGGCCAGGGCGGCAATAGAGGCTTCCGGGCCTTCTCTTTGCGTGCCCGCGGCGATTTCCAGTCTGCCAAAACGCATGAGTTCCACTGCCATGTCACCTGCCTGAGATGTGCCGTATTGACCAAGAATGGCTTCTACCGACTTGTTGGTATTTTCCAGCATGCTCTTGATGGTTTCATGATCAATCGGTTGCGCCAAGAATATGCCATCCGATGCGGACGCCATTGTATCTCCGGGGGGCGCGGTCAAACGGTGGGCGGCAATGGCGAGACGAACCAGGGGGGCGGCATCGCGCAGGCGTTCGGCCGGCTCGTCCAGGTAGCGCAGCACGTCGGGTAGGAAGGTGCGCAGGGGCAGACGTTCCAGGTGGGCGATGCAAGCGCGGCGGGCGGCCTCCGGTGTTGCGCCACCCCGGGCAAATCGGGGCAGGTGGGTCATCAGGCCGGCCAGCCAGGCTTCGTCGCGACTGGGATATCCGGACCTTTCTGCCAAGGATCGGCTCAAGTGGGCGCTGGCCAGGGCGTGGCCCCAGGCTTGGTCCGGCCGCCTGCCGGCCAGGCCCGGGTCGGCCAGTTGGGCGATGGCGGCGGTGAGGATCAGTTGTTTGCTGGCGCCGGCATCCAGGTGCTGAAGGAGCTCATCCAGTTGTAATTCCACCAGCAAGGCGCCCGGATGATGGTTGCCCACCAGTTGCAGCATGTGGACGGCCATGGCCGGGTCCAGGAGGAGCAGACCGTGCAAGGACTCGTCCAGGGTGCCGCTCCCCCCCAGGGCAGTCAACAGGCGTGCCAATACCCCGGGGTGACTGGCAAAGCCAGTCCCGGCGGCGGGAGATTCCGGCCTGGGGGGGGTGTTGGATAGGGTTTGGGCCACGTCTGGGCTGGATCGATGGGGTCATAGGCTTGAAGCAAGCCCTATGCCAGGGATGTCGATAAGGGGATGGGCGGGCTTGGGTCGCCCGCCATGCCTCAGCTTAGGTGGGTAACTGTAAGGAAATCCGACACATTCGGGAGGCGGCTGATGCTATCTCGACGACACCGTCGAAACGGACGCTTAGCCGCCGCCGCTTGTGCCGGCTTCCTGGCTGTCGCGTAATAACCGGAACAGGGCGCGGCTGGATTTGGGGGGCTTCCCCTCCGCCGTTTCCTTGCGCGCGTTGCGAATGAGTTGCCGCATTTGCTGGGCATCGGCGTCGGGATGCCGGGCCAGCCATTCGGTGAGGGCGTCGTCCTGTTCCAGCAGCCGGGTGCGCCAGCGCTCCAGGGTATGGAACTCGGCCTTGGCGCTATCGGATTCGCCGCGGATGACGGCCAGTTGCTCGGCGATCGCCTCGGCATCCACATCGCGCATCAGTTTGCCGATGAATTGCATCTGGCGGCGAATGGCGCCGTGGCTGGTGATGCGCTGGGCCTCCAGCAGGGCGTCGAGCAGGGCTTCGGGCAGGTCCAGCTTCTCCAGGCGCCCGCGCGGCAGCTTCACCAGTTGCGTGCCCATGTCCTGCAGAGCGGTCATCTCCTTCTTGCGCTGGGTCTTGCTGGGGCCGAGGTCCTGGTCTTCCGTGTCGTGCAAGTCTTGCATGTGGGAAAGGGCAATGTGGTCGAGGTTGGTATCATAACGGCTCCGCCATTCCCGCCAGGTATTCCCGTGTCCTCATCCCGTTCCCATCCCGAGACCCCCTTCAGCTTTACCAAGGCGGAGCTGTGCGACCTGACCGCCCAGGTACTTGACCTGGCCCGCGCCGGCGGCGCCACGGCGGCGGAGGCCGATGTTTCCGAGGGCAGCGGTTTGTCCGTTTCGGTACGCCATGGCGAGGTGGAGACCATAGAGCACAACCGGGACAAGGGCATCGGCATCACGGTCTATGTGGGACAACGGCGTGGCCATGCCGCCAGTTCCGATTTCTCGCGCGAGGCCCTGGCGCGCACCGTGGAAAAGGCCCTGACCATCGCCCGCTATACCGCCGAGGACAATTGCGCCGGCCTGGCCGAGGCCGCTCTCCTGGCCAAGGAGGTGCCGGACCTGGATCTCTACCATCCCTGGAATGTGACGGTAGAGGCGGCCATGGAACTGGCCGGCGCCTGCGAGGCCGCCGCCCTGGGCGTGGACGAGCGCATCACCAACTCCGAGGGCGGTTCTCTCAGCAGCCAGTCTTCCCAGTTCATCTATGCCAACAGCCTGGGGTTTTGCAACGGTTACGCCAGCAGCCGCCAGAGCCTGTCGTGCGCGGTGATCGCGGAAGAGAACGACGCCATGCAGCGGGATTACTGGTACACCACGGCCCGCGCCGCGGCGGACCTGGACCGCCCGGACAAGGTGGGACAGCGCGCCGGCGAGCGCACGGTGCG
>JBGSHR010000091.1:0-10374 GCA_041752155.1 Thiobacillaceae bacterium
CGCTCGGTGTCGTCCAAGTCGGGCAGCGCCGACGTGCTGGAGGCCCTGGGGGTGAACATCAACATGAGCCCGGAGCAGGTGGCCCGCTGCATCGAGCAGGTGGGCCTGGGCTTCATGTTCGCGCCCAACTTCCACAGCGCCATGAAGCACGCCGCGCCGGTGCGCAAGGAGCTGGGCATACGCACCCTGTTCAACATCCTGGGGCCCCTCACCAACCCGGCCGGGGCGCCCAACCAGGTCATGGGGGTGTTCCACCCGGACCTGGTGGGCATCCAGGTGAGGGTGCTGCAACGCCTGGGGGCGGAGCGGGCGCTCACGGTGCACGGCCGCGAGGGCCTGGACGAGATCTCCATCTCCGGCGAGACCTGGGTCGGGGAGCTGCGCGACGGCGAGGTGCGGGAATACACGGTGCATCCCGAGCAGTTCGGCCTGGGGGTGTACAACATCCAGACCTTGCGGGTGGAGACCGTGGAGCAATCCCGGGACCGGGTGCTCAAGGCCCTGGACAACGTGCCCGGCCCTGAGCGGGACATCGTCGCCCTCAACGCTGGCGCCGCCATCTACGCGGCGGGCCTCAGCGACAGCCTGGGTGAGGGCGTGGCCCGCGCCCTGCAAGTCCTGGCCGAGGGCAAGCCCCGGGCCAAGCTGGAAAGCCTGGTGGCGTTCGGCAAGTAGCCCGGCGGCGGGCTGCCTCGATACGGCGCTACGCGCCTACTCAGGACGAACGGGCCGCCTACTCGGGACGAACGGGGCTGCCCCGTCAACCCACACCCCGTTCGTGCTGAGTAGCCTTGCCCAGCAAGGCGTATCGAAGCCTGTCCTGAGCCTGTCGAAGGGCCTGTCCTGAGCTCTCGTCGAAGGGTATGAGTAGCCTTGCTGGGCAGGGCGCGTTGGACCCGATCCGCTTCCCTCGATATGGCGCGATGCGCCTACTCGGGACGAACGGCCCTTGTTGGTGAAACTACTTCCGTTCGTGCTGAGTAGCCTTGCCAGCAAGGCGTATCGAAGCATGGGGCCTTGCACGGCAAGACCAATCGAAGCTCGTCGAAGGGCCTGTCCTGAGACTAACCATACAAGCTCGTCGAAGGTCAGGCCTACCCCGTCTCCGTCACCTGGTACACCCCGCCGATCACCACGTATTCATCCTCGCCCTTGAGCCGTCCCGGCAACAGGCGGTGGAAGAAGAACACCTTGGCCAGGGGCACGCTCACTTCCAGGATGGTGTCGCCGAACTCGTCCGCCCGCGCCCGTTCGCTGGTGAAGGAGGACAGGCTGTTGAGCAGCACCACGCGCCCGCCGTCGACGTCGTCCCTTAGGCACTCCAGCTCGTCCAGCCGGTTCACGCCCCGGTACAGGGTGGTGTGGGTCTCTCCCAGGCGTTGCCGGCCCAGCTCGTACTGGCCGTAGCTGTAGAGCAGGTCCAGTTGCGCCTCCAGGGCGTTGGTGCCGTACAGGCCCCGGGCGCGCATCTCCAGGTAGCGGCGGTAGGTGGCGCCGGACAGGTCGCGGATCGGGCTGCCGTGGTGGCGCGGCAGCAGGCCGAAGCGGGATTCCACCCAACCCTTGAGCACCGCGCCTTCCGTGCCGTCGGGGTCGAAGGCCCAGCCGCGCACCATGCGCAGGTAGCTGGCCTTGGCGCGGGCGCCCGGGGCATCAGGGTGGTAACCGGCCTCTTCCGGATGATCCAGACAGAACACCGCGGCCATGTGGGCGTGGAACAGGTTCGCCCGCTCCGCGTGATCATCGATCCGATCCAGGCGTTGGAACAGGCTCTTGTGCAACTCCAGCACCCCGTCCAGGGCCAGGGGCACGGGATGGCGCTGGTAGGTGAGACTGCCCAGCAGCACCGCCGGCAGGCTGCAGCGATTGATGGGCAGACGGGCGGAGCTGGGCAGCGTGGCTTGCATGGGCGGCGGAGTCGACTTCACGGTGATGTCGCGTGGGTTCCAGGCCAGTAGACAGGACAGACAGGCTCGCATCATCAACCAAACCACGCCTGCCCACCACACCCCGACAAGACATGGCCGCTGATGAGACGAATTGGGCGTGATTGTCGCGTTTTGTTGTGGGCACCCCTACAAACAATCCGGGTTTGTCGTGTCCTACACCCGTATACGGATCGTTTTGTCCTGTTTATTTTCTTTTATTTTCAATACGTTAGTTATGCCAAACCGCCATGGCACAAGCCTTGCGATATAGGAACTGCGAGCGACCTTTCAATCGCACCCCGTTTCAGAACGTTAGGAGAGAAACCATGGCACTGCGTCAATGCGCTATTTACGGTAAGGGTGGTATCGGCAAGTCCACCACCACTCAAAACTTGGTGGCCGCCCTGTCCGAGGCCGGCAAGAAGGTAATGATCGTCGGTTGCGATCCCAAAGCGGATTCCACCCGTCTGATCCTGCACGCCAAGGCCCAGAACACCATCATGCACCTGGCCGCCGAGGCCGGTTCCGTGGAAGACCTGGAACTGGAAGACGTGCTCAAGGTGGGTTACGGCAGCATCAAGTGCGTCGAGTCCGGCGGCCCCGAGCCGGGTGTCGGCTGCGCCGGTCGCGGTGTGATCACCGCCATCAACTTCCTGGAAGAGGAAGGCGCCTACGAGGAAGACCTGGACTTCGTGTTCTACGACGTGCTGGGTGACGTGGTGTGCGGCGGTTTCGCCATGCCCATCCGCGAGAACAAGGCCCAGGAGATCTACATCGTCGTGTCCGGCGAGATGATGGCCATGTACGCCGCCAACAACATCGCCAAGGGCATCGTCAAGTACGCCAACTCCGGCGGCGTGCGTCTGGCCGGCCTGATCTGCAACTCCCGCAACACCGCTCGTGAAGACGAACTGATCATGGAACTGGCCGCCAAGCTGGGCAGCCACATGATCCACTTCATCCCCCGCGACAACGAGGTGCAGCGCGCCGAGATCCGCCGCATGACGGTCATCGAGTACAACCCGGAAGCCAAACAGGCCGACGAGTACCGCTCCCTGGCCAACAAGATCATCAACAACAAAAACCTGGTGATCCCCACCCCCATCACCATGGATGAGTTGGAAGAAATCATGATGTCCTTCGGCATCCTGGAAGAGGAAGACGAGTCCATCGTCGGCAAGACCGCCGCCGAGCTGGCCGCCGAGGCCGCCGCGGCCGCGTAAGTAGAGAAGTAGCGGGTGGGTCGGCCCGGCCGGCCCACCATTCACCGCATCAACCTTGACACTTGCCGTCCACAGATTGGTGGCGGCATGAAAGGAGATCGAAATGTCGAATCTGACCCGTGAAGAGACCGAGGCCCTCATCGCCGAGGTGCTCGAGGTCTACCCCGAGAAGGCCCAGAAGGACCGGGCCAAGCACTTGGCCGTCAACGACCACAGCATCGAGCAATCCAAGAAGTGCATCACCTCCAACCGCAAGTCCCTGCCGGGCGTCATGACCATCCGTGGTTGCGCCTACGCCGGTTCCAAGGGCGTGGTCTGGGGCCCCATCAAGGACATGATCCATATTTCCCACGGCCAGGTCGGCTGCGGTCAGTACTCCCGCGCCGGTCGCCGTAACTACTACGTCGGCACCACCGGCGTGAACACCTTCGGCACCATGAACTTCACCTCCGACTTCCAGGAGAAGGACATCGTGTTCGGTGGCGACAAGAAGCTCGCCAAGCTGATCGAAGAGATCGAAGTCCTGTTCCCCATGAACAAGGGCATCTCCGTCCAGTCCGAATGCCCCATCGGCCTGATCGGCGACGACATCGAGGCGGTTTCCAAGAAGGCCGCCGCCGCCTTCAACAAGCCCGTGGTGCCGGTGCGCTGCGAAGGCTTCCGTGGCGTGTCCCAGTCCCTGGGCCACCACATCGCCAACGACGCGATCCGCGACTGGGTGTTCGAGCGCGACGGCAAGGACGTGAAGACCGCCTTCGAGCCCAGCCCTTATGACGTCTCCATCATCGGCGACTACAACATCGGCGGCGACGCCTGGTCCTCCCGCATCCTGCTGGAAGAGATGGGCCTGCGCGTGGTGGCCCAGTGGTCCGGCGACGGCACCCTGGCCGAGATCGAGCTGACCCCCAAGGTCAAGCTCAACCTGATCCACTGCTACCGCTCCATGAACTACATCGCCCGCCACATGGAAGAGAAGTACAACATCCCCTGGATCGAGTACAACTTCTTCGGCCCGACCAAGATCGCCGAATCCCTGCGCGCCATCGCCGCCCATTTCGACGACAAGATCAAGGAAGGCGCCGAGCGGGTCATCGCCAAGTACCAGCCCATGGTCGATGCCATCGTCGCCAAGTTCAAGCCGCGCCTCACCGGCAAGCGGGTCATGCTGTACGTGGGCGGCCTGCGTCCCCGTCACGTGATCGGCTCCTACGAGGACCTGGGCATGGAAGTGGTGGGCACCGGCTACGAGTTCGGCCACGGCGACGACTATGACCGCACCATCAAAGAGATGGGCAACGCCACCCTGCTGTACGACGACGTCACCGGCCTCGAATTCGAAGAGTTCGTGAAGCGCGTCAAGCCCGACCTGATCGGCTCCGGCATCAAGGAGAAGTACATCTTCCAGAAGATGGGCATCCCCTTCCGCCAGATGCACAGCTGGGACTACTCCGGCCCGTACCACGGCTACGACGGCTTCGCCATCTTCGCCCGGGACATGGACATGACCTTGAACAACCCGTGCTGGAAGAAGCTGACTCCCCCGTGGCTGAAACCCGCCGAGGACGAGGCTCTGGCCAAGGCCGCGTAAGGCTGTAACCCCTCTCCCGCGGGAGAGGGGAGCAAACACCGATCAACCTATGCCCGTGTCCGCAGATTGGCGGCTCGGGCCAGGAGATGAAAATGCAAGTGACCGAGGACATCAAACCCAGCTATCCCTTGTTCCGCGATGACGAATACAAGGACATGCTCAGCAAGAAGCAGAACCAGTTCGAGGATCGCCCCGGCATCGCCGAGATCGAGAAGACCTTCCAGTGGACCACTTCGGTGGAATACCAGGAACTCAACTTCAAGCGCGAGGCCCTGACCGTGAACCCGGCCAAGGCCTGCCAGCCCCTGGGCGCCGTGCTCGCCGCCCTGGGCTTCGAGAACACCCTGCCCTACGTGCATGGTTCGCAAGGTTGCGTGGCCTACTTCCGCACCTACTTCAACCGCCACTTCAAGGAGCCCATCTCCTGCGTGTCCGACTCCATGACGGAAGACGCGGCGGTGTTCGGCGGCCAGAAGAACATGTTCGACGGCCTGGAAAACGCCAAGGCCCTGTACAAGCCGGACATGATCGCCGTCTCCACCACCTGCATGGCCGAGGTGATCGGCGACGACCTGAACGCCTTCATCGGCAACGCCAAGAAGGCCGGCAACATCGCCCAGGAATTCCCCACCCCCTACGCCCACACCCCGTCCTTCGTCGGCAGCCATGTCACCGGCTGGGACAACATGTTCGAAGGCGTGATGCGCTACTTCACCCTGAACTTCATGGAAGGCAAGGAAGTCGGCAGCAACGGCAAGATCAACATCGTGCCGGGCTTCGAGACCTACCTGGGCAACTTCCGCGTGGTCAAGCGCATGCTCAAGGAAATGGACGTGGGCTACACCTTCCTGTCCGATCCCGAGGAGGTGCTGGACACCCCCGCCGACGGCACCTTCCGCATGTACGCTGGCGGCACCACCCAGGACGAGGTGAAGGACGCCCCCAACGCCAAGACCACCTTCCTGCTCCAGCCCATGCAGTTGGAGAAGACCCGGAAGTTCGCGGAAGGCACCTGGCACCATGAAGTGCCCAAGCTCAACATCCCCATGGGCCTGGAGTGGACCGACGAGTGGCTGATGAAGGTATCGGAAGTCACCGGCAAGCCCATCGCCGACTCCATCACCAAGGAACGCGGCCGCCTGGTCGACATGATGACCGACAGCCACACCTGGATGCACGGCAAGAAGTTCGCCCTGTACGGCGACCCCGACTTCGTCATGGGCATGACCAAGTTCCTGCTGGAACTGGGCGCCGAGCCGATCCACGTGCTGTGCAACAACGGTTCCAAGAAGTGGGACAAGGCCATGAAGAAGGTCCTGGAGTCCTCCCCCTACGGCGTGAACTGCAAGACCTACCCCGGCGCCGACCTGTGGCACATGCGCAGCCTGGTGTTCACCGAGAAGCCCGACTTCCTGATCGGCAACAGCTACGGCAAGTTCATCCAGCGCGACACCCTGTACAAGGGCAAGCAGTTTGAAGTGCCGCTGATCCGCCTCGGCTTCCCCATCTTCGACCGCCACCACCTGCACCGCCAGACCACCCTCGGGTACGAAGGCGCCATGCAGATGCTCACCACCCTGGTGAACGCCGTGCTGGAGCGTCTGGACGAGGAAACCCGCGGCATGGGGACCACGGACTACAACTACGACCTGATCCGCTAACGCGGATAGGGGCAAGGGGCAAGGGACAAGGAAAACCACCTTGAACCTTGTGCCTTGAACCTTGCCCCTAGTCCCTGGAGACCCCCCATGGCCAACATCATGATCCGCAAGAGCGACAAGGGCGATTACGTGTTCTACCTGCCCAAGCGCGATCTCGAGGACACCATCGTCTCGATGGAGTTCGACACCCCGGAAAAGTGGGGCGGCGAGATCAAGCTCAACAACGGTGGCGCGTACTACATCGAACCCCAGATCGCCCCGGCCCGCCTGCCCTACTCGGTGCGCGCCAAGCGTCTGGACGCGGCGGAATGAACTGAAAGGAAAACATCATGGCACTACAAATCGTTGCCGATCTCTGCACCGCCTGCGCGGATTGCGAAGAGGACTGCCCCACCGCCTCCATCCGGAGGAAGAAAGGCGTCTACATCATCAACCCGGACACCTGCACCGAGTGCGAGGGCGATTACGACAAGCCCAAGTGCGTGGAGCTGTGTCCCATCGACAACTGCATCATTCCCCTGGCGGCCTGACCCCCCTCTCCCGCTGGCGGGAGAGGGGCCGGGGGTGAGGGTCTTTGCACGAGCGCTACCGTAAAGCCACCCTCACCCCAACCCTCTCCCGCCCGCGGGAGAGGGAGCAAGACCAGACGTTTAACGATTGCCGGAAAGGAATCAGACATGACCACCATCACCAAAGGCGCCGCCCTACGCATCGCCCTGGCCGCCAAGGCCTTGTCGGATGTGGACATGCGCGCATTCACCCTGAAGCTGGCTGAAAAACTCGGCCTGCCCATCGACGAAGGCAAGCTCGCCACCGTCACCGTGGCCGACCTGAAAATGGTCCTGTCCGGCGAAGAGACGGTGGAACCGGACATGGACACCGCCTCCATCAAGCTGGCGGTACGCTACCTGTGGGGCGAGAACGGCGACGACGCCGACCTGCCCAAACCCGAACCCTATGCCGAAGGCGAAATGCCCGGCAGCCTGCGCGTCGCCGTGGCCTCCAACAGCGGCGAGAACCTGGACGGCCACTTCGGCTCCGCCCCCCGCTTCCTGGTCTACCAGGTGGGCAAGGAGACCATGAAGCTGGTGGACGTGCGCCCCACCCTGATCGCCGACGAGGCCGACGACAAGAACGTGGCCCGCTCCGAACTCATCAACGACTGCCAGCTGGTGTACGTGCAGTCCATCGGCGGCCCGGCGGCGGCCAAGGTGGTGCGCGCCGGCGTGCATCCGGTGAAGATTCCCCAGCCGGCCCCGGCCCGGGAGGCCATCGTCCGCCTGCAATCCATCCTCGATGCCCCGCCGCCCTGGCTGGCCAAGATCCTCGGGGTGGAGGCCAAGTCCCTCAGCAAGTTCGCCGAGGAGGAAGAAGAGGAGCTGGACGCATGATCGCCACCGAGACCCTGGCCCGGGTCGCCGCCCGCGCCGGCGAGCTGGAGCTCTCCGAGGCCAGCCTAGCCCACCTACGCCGGGAGTTCGCCGGCATCCACTTCACCCTGTGTGACGACGACGACATCCCCGCCCGCCTCAAGCCCGCCCTGGCGGGGGACGGCTTCAACCTCTACCTGGTGAGCAGCGCCGAGCACTGCATCGCC
This sequence comes from Thiobacillaceae bacterium, assembly GCA_041752155.1. GTDB lineage: Bacteria > Pseudomonadota > Gammaproteobacteria > Burkholderiales > Thiobacillaceae > PFJX01. Next base: position 7,998 of record JBGSHR010000091.1, read on the forward strand.
TTCACCGACCATGCCGAGGCCGCCACCGGCCTGGTGCTGGCGGCGCTCGCGGCCGACGATTGAACGCGATCCAGTCGGATTGACCCGGCACAGCTTGTGCCTGAGCTGGTGGGTCGGCCTTCAGGCCGACTTGTCGGGCTGAATCCCGACCCCCAGGAAAACAATACGAAGCCTGCGGACTTGGCCCCCACGCTTCGCTACTATGCCAACCTGACTGGAGCCCCGACCATGTTCATGCGCATCGCCTGCCTCGCCCTGCTGCTGATTTTCACCGCCCGTCCCGGCGCCGCCGCCCAGGTCCAGGTGGCCGTGGCCGCCAACTTCACCGCCCCCATGCAGAAGATCGCCGCCGCATTCCAGCACGACACCGGCCACCAGGCCCACCTGGCGTTCGGCGCCTCCGGCAAGTTCTACGCCCAGATCAGGAACGGCGCCCCGTTCCAGATGCTGCTCTCCGCCGACGACGAAACCCCGGCCAGGCTGGAAAAGGACGGCCTGGGCGTGCCCGGCTCCCGCTTCACCTATGCCGTCGGCCGCCTCGCCCTGTGGTCCGCCAGGCCGGGCTACGTAGACGAAAAGGGTGAAACCCTGAAGAAGGGGGCCTTCAACAAGCTGGCCCTGGCCAACCCCAAGCTCGCCCCCTATGGCGCCGCGGCCGTGGAAACCCTCACCCGACTGGGGGTGCTCGGCGCCGTGCAAGGCAAGTTCGTGCAGGGTGAAAACATCGCCCAGACCTATCAGTTCGTCAGCACCGGCAACGCCGAGCTGGGTTTCGTCGCCCTGTCCCAGGTCATGAAGGACGGCAAGGTCGCCAGCGGTTCCGCCTGGATCGTGCCGGCCAGCCTGCACGCCCCCATCCGCCAGGACGCGGTGATCCTGGCCGGCGGCAAGGACAATCCCGCCGCCATCGCCCTGGCCAAGTACCTGAAGGGCGACAAGGCGCGGGCCGTGATCAAGGCCTACGGCTACGATCTCTGACCGCCGCGTTGACGGGCCGGCGCCCGGCGCACACCATGCGCCGGGAATGCCTCCCCACTGACTGATAGCCCATGTTTCCCGCCGAATACGCCGCCGACCTCGCCGCCATCTGGCTCACCCTCAAGCTGGCCAGCGTCACCACGCTGCTGCTGATCATCATCGGCACCCCCATCGCCTGGTGGCTGGCGCGCACCCGCTCCGGGTGGAAAGGCCCGGTGGGGGCGGTCGTCGCCCTGCCCATCGTGCTGCCGCCCACGGTGATCGGCTTCTACCTGCTGGTGACCATGGGCCCCAACGGCCCGGTGGGCCAGCTCACCCAGGCCCTGGGGCTGGGCGTGCTGCCCTTCACCTTCGCCGGCCTGGTGGTGGCCTCGGTGTTCTACTCCCTGCCCTTCGTGGTGCAGCCCATCCAGAACGCCTTCGAGGCCCTGGGCGAACGCCCCCTGGAGGCCGCCGCCACCCTGCGCGCCTCGCCCCTGGACAGCTTCTTCAGCGTGGTACTGCCCCTGGCCAAGCCCGGCTACCTCACCGCCACCGTGCTGGGCTTCGCCCATACCGTGGGCGAGTTCGGCGTGGTGCTCATGATCGGCGGCAACATCCCGGGCCAGACCCGGGTGGTGTCAGTGCAGATCTACGACCACGTGGAGGCCCTGGAATACGTCGAGGCCCACTGGCTGTCGGGCGGCATGGTGGCCTTCGCCTTCCTGGTGCTGCTGGCCCTGTACACCCTCAACCCCACGGGGAGGCAGCGGCGATGAGCATCACCGCCCGCTTCCACGTGCGACACCCCGGCTTCACCCTGGAGGCGGACCTGGACCTGCCGGGCCGGGGCGTCACCGCCCTGTTCGGCCATTCCGGCTCCGGCAAGACCACCCTGCTGCGCTGTGTCGCCGGCCTGCAACGCGCCCCCGGCCAGCTCACGGTGAACGGCGAGGTGTGGCAGGACGACGCCCGGGGCATCTTCCTGCCCACCCACAAACGCCCCCTGGGCTACGTGTTCCAGGAGGCCAGCCTGTTCCCCCACCTCAGCGTGCGGCGCAACCTGGAATACGGCCAGAAGCGCGTGCCGATCGGGGTACGCCGGGTGGCGATGGACCACGTGCTGGACCTGCTGGGCATCGCCCCCCTGCTGGAACGCAAGCCGGACCGGCTGTCCGGCGGCGAACGCCAGCGCGTCGCCATTGCGCGTGCTTTGCTCACCAGCCCCAAGATCCTGCTCATGGACGAGCCCCTGGCCGCCCTGGACCTGGCCCGCAAGCAGGAGATCCTGCCCTACCTGGACCGCCTCCACGACGAGCTGGAGATCCCCGTGCTCTACGTCAGCCACGCCCCCGACGAGGTCGCCCGCCTGGCCGACCACCTGGTCGCCCTGGACCAAGGCCGCGTGCTGGCCAGCGGC
>JBGSHR010000092.1:0-2641 GCA_041752155.1 Thiobacillaceae bacterium
GGCCCGGGCCGGCGCCCCCGCCAAGGCCAGGAACAGGGCCGCCAGGCCGAGTAGCCATCGATGCAGCGGGCGATACAGCGGGCGGTGCTGCGTCAGGTGCTGATTGCGGTGCTGGCTGAGGTGCAGGTTCTTGTTCATCGCTCTCTCCCGTTGGGCCGCGGCGCCTAGTTGAGGACGATCTCGGTCATCATGCCGCCGAGGTCGTCCGTGTAGTTGGTGAGGTGGTTCAGGTTGCTGGTGTAGAGGAAGTAGCGGCCCGGGGCGATGCCGGCGGTGTCGATGATCACGTCCACCGATTCGCCGCCGCCCAGGGTGACGGAGCCGGTCTGGTAGGACAGGTCCTTGCCGTCGGAGCCGCGCAGCAAGCGGGCGCCGGTGCCCACCACCTTCATGGGCAGGCCCAGGGCGGTGACGGTGTAGAAGGTGGTGACGCTCAGGTTGGACAGGCGCAGGGCGATCTTCTGGCCGCTGCTGGCGGTGATCAGGGACGAGACCTTCTGGGACTCCTTGCCGCCGTTCTCCGCCGGCGCGGGCAGCGGGTTGGGGTTGACCGTGTCCGGATAGCCCCGCCCGTTCATCATGGAATAGGTGTCCTTCATGAGGGCGAAGGGCAGGGGCTGTACCGCCAGATGATCCTCGTGGAACACGTGGTCCATGGAGGCGAGCTGGATGGGGGCGTCCACGTCGTAGTAGGTGGAGCCGTCGCCGTCGTTGTAGACGTACTTGTAGCCGGTGTGGTGGGTGAAGGCGCCCAGCGGGGTGCCGTCCGCCAGGTCGTTCTGCCGAGGCATGACGTAGAGGTTGCCCAGCATGCCCATCTGCATGTGCTCGGTGGCCTCCACGTGGCAGTGGTACAGGTAGGTGCCCGGCTCCACCAGGTTGTAGTAGTAGGTGATGCTGGAACCCATGTTGATCGAGATGCTGGCCTCCGGCACCCCGTCGAACACGGTGGCGGCGTTGGGGAAGCCGTGGAAGTGCACCGAGTGGGGGTCGAACAGGTCGGGCCGCATGGGCATGCCCACATTGGACAGGGTCAGGAAGAATTCCTGGCCTTCCTTGAGGGCGATGGTGGGGGCCGGGAAGTTGGCGGCGATGGACGCGGTGCTCATCACCTGGTCCGGGGGCAGGCCGGTCACGTCGGAAAAACCGAAGGTGTACAGCACCCGGCCGTCGGCCATGGTGATGAAGCCGTCGCCGCCGGTGAGGTGCATGCACTTGCTGTTGGGGTGCTCGGCGGTGGGCCCCTCGCCCGGGTCCAGCAGATCGGCATCGCCGTTCAGGTCGCCCGGGCACTGGACGTACACGGCCGCCCAGGACAGGTCCGCCATTCCCGCCAGCCCCATGGCCAGCAGCAGGGGGGCCAGTCGCGTCTTGATGGTCTTCATGGTTTCGCTCCTCATGATCTTGTCCTCAAGGGTTCGCGCTTCATTGGGCCGTGCCGGACGGGCCGGGCGGCTTGCCGAGCAGGATGCGCAACCGGCCCATGTCCATGGCATTGACGATGCCGTTGCTGTCCAGGTCGGCGTCCGGGTTGTAATTGGCCTGGCCGATGGTGGAACCCAGGGCGGCGCGCATGACCCCCACGTCGAGGGCATTGGTGACGCCGTTGTTGTTCAGATCACCGTCGCACAGGTTGCCGAAGCCGTCGCCGTTGCTGTCCTGCTGCCCGGCGTTGGCCACCAGGGTGCAGTTGTCATCCTGGTCGGCCATGCCGTCGCCATCCGTGTCGATGTCGAAGGGGCTCAGGGGATTGCGCTCGTCGGCGCCGATGTCCACACCCCCAGCCATGGGCCGCGCCTCGCCGTCGATGTCCAGCGCGGTGGCCGGATAGGCCGCCAGGACGCCCGCATCGCCGCTGTTGATCGCCACCGAGCCGGTGATCACGTGGTAGTTGCCGGACAGGCTCAGAGGACCGAAGCGCACGTCGATGAAGTTGCCGCCCTCGTCGAAGGCCGGCGCCGTCTGGATGGCCGTGGTGAACTCCGGGATGACCAGCTGGCCCCGCTCGCCGTTGAAGTAGTCGGCCACGAACAGCATGTTGCCCGCCGCCGGTCCGGCCACGTTGCTGGCGGCATAGCCGGTGGTATCGGTCAGCACGCTGAACTGCGGGTTGAGGCTGCCGGCGGTCCCCAGCACGGCCAGGTCGTTGTAGACCGGCGCGTCGGGCAGGGGCAGCAGTCCGCCCGGGGCGGGCAGGTTGACGTTGTCCCAGTAGAACGAACGGTTGTGATAGACGATGTCGTTCACCAGGGTGGGGCTGGAATAGCCGTCCACCAGACCCAGGGCCGCGATCAGCGCCGGGCTGTGTTTACGCCCCACCACGCCGGCCGGCTGCGGGCTGGACAGGTTGGGATTGCCGGTGAAGGCGGCGCTGGCCGTGGCCGTGCTGTCGTTGTTGGCGATGGTGTTGTTGACCAGGTCGACCTTGAGGGCATCCTGCAAGGTCACCGCCCCGGCCAGGCCGGACACGTTGTTGACGATGAGGTTGTCGAACACGCCCACCTGGTACTGGTTGGCGGGAATGCCCGCCTCCTGGCCGTTCACCGCGCGCAGCAGGATGCCGCCACCGTCGCCGGAACCGGCCAGGTTGCCCTGGATCAGGTTGGCCTCGATGGTCACCGAACCGGCGCCCGGGCTCAGG
>JBGSHR010000093.1:0-4517 GCA_041752155.1 Thiobacillaceae bacterium
CCTTCGCGGCGACCTACCCGGCCGTGCCGGTCCATCCGGAGCGCGTGCTGGTGATCTCCGGCGATCGGGAAGACCTGGTGAGCTCGGGCGCCTCCACCAGCTGGCACGACATGGCGCTCTACCTGATCGCGCGTTACGCGGGCGCCACCGACGCGCAGGACGTGGCGCGCATGTTCGCGCTGCAATGGCATCAGGATGGGCTCACGCCCTACATGGTCTTCAAGGGCAGGCGCGACCACGGCGATGCCGAGATCGAAAGCGCGCAGCAATGGCTGGACGATCACTTCCCGGTCGCCAACCCGGTGGAGGAAATGATCAGGCGCTCGAATCTTTCGGAACGCACCTTCAAACGGCGTTTCACCAACGCGACCGGGCTCGCGCCCATCGCCTATGTGCAGCGTCTGCGCATCGAGGATGCCAAACGCCGGCTGGAGCGGACCGACACGTCCATCGACGAAATCAGTTGGCGGGTCGGATATGAAGACGCGGCCTTCTTCCGGCGTCTGTTCAAGCGCACCACCGGCATGACGCCGGGGGCGTACCGCAAGCGCTTCAGCCTCCCCAATTTCAGGCACCTCTAGCGCCAACCGGCAGTCCGCTGCAAACAGCCCCGTTGCACAGTTCGCCCCGCGACGATGCCCACCTCTGTGCCGCACGCCGCGCATTGCCAAGAGCGGCTTCACGTTTCCCACGCTGCCGTGGTTTGGCAAGCCCGCATAGCCTGGGTTAGCCGCGAAGCGGCGTAACCCGGGGAACATCGCCGCTCAACTCTACAGCTAGTAGCCCGGAGGAGCGCTGCGAGTCCGGGGGCTATCGCGACGGCTGGGTCCCGGTCTCGCTGCGCTCCTCCGGGCTACGACACCATGGCCATTACCCCAGCTTGTTGTCGGCGATGTGGTAATGCGGGTCTTCCGCGACATCCAGCTCCACCACCTCCTTGGCGTTGGTCAGCACCTCCAGGCAGTCCGGGCTGAGGTGGCGCAGGTGCAGGCGCTTGTCGACCTTGCGGTAGCGTTCCGCCAGGGCGTCTATGGCCTCGACGGCGGAGTGGTCCATGACCTTGGCGTGGCGGAAGTCGATGATCACCTCGTCGCTATCCTCGGCCGGGGTGAACAGTTCCTGGAAGTTGGCGGTGGAGGCGAAGAACAGGCTGCCGTGCAGGTTGTAGATCTTCCAGCCCTGCTGGTTGCGGCCGATGCGCACCTCGATGTGCTTGGCCTGCTGCCAGGCGAAGGCCAGGGCCGAGATGACCACGCCGGTGACCACGGCGATGGCCAGGTCGGTGAATACGGTGATGACCGTGACCGCGACCACCACGAAGGCATCGTTCCGCGGCACCTTGCGCAGGGCGTTGAGGCTGCCCCACTCGAAGGTCTTCTCCGACACCACGAACATCAGGCCCACCAGGGCGGCGATGGGGATCATCTCGATCAGGTCGGACAAAAACAGGATAAAGGAGAGCAGGAACAGGGCGGCGGCGATGCCCGAGAGCCGCTGGGTGGCGCCGTTGTTCACGTTGATCATGCTCTGGCCGATCATGGCGCAGCCGCCCATGCCGCCGAAGAAACCGGTCACCACGTTGGCGGAACCCTGGGCCACGCATTCCCGGTTGGGCCGGCCGCGCGTATCGGTCATCTCGTCGATCAGGTTCAAAGTCAGCAGGGACTCGATCAAGCCGATGGCGGCGAGGATCAAGCTATAGGGGAAGATGATCTTTAGCGTTTCCCAGTCGAACGGCACCGCCGGGAGGTGGAATTGCGGCAGGCCGCCCGCGATGCCGGCCATGTCGCCCACGGTCTTGGTGTCGATGCCGCCGTAAATCACCAGCAACGAAACGACGACGATGCCGGCCAGCGTCGAGGGCACGGCCTTGGTCAATTTCGGCAGCAGGTAGATCACCGCCAAGGTCAGCGCGATCAGACCCAGCATGGTCCACATCGGCGCGCCGGACATCCACTGGCCATCCGGCATCTTGAAGTGGCCCAGTTGGGCCAGGAAGATGACGATGGCCAGGCCGTTGACGAAGCCCACCATCACCGGAAACGGCACCATGCGGATGAACTTGCCCAGCTTGAACAGCCCGAACAGGATTTGCAGCACGCCCATCAGCACCACGGTGGCGAACAGGTACTCAACCCCGTGTTGGACCACCAGCGCCACCATCACCACCGCCAGCGACCCGGCGGCGCCCGAGATCATCCCCGGCCGGCCGCCGAAGGCGGCGGTGATGAGGCCGACGATGAAGGCGGCATAGAGGCCGGTAAGCGGATGGACATGGGCCACGAAGGCAAAGGCGATGGCCTCCGGCACCAGGGCCAGGGCGACGGTCAGGCCGCTGAGGACGCAGAGCTTGACGCGGGAAATGGAATAGCTCGGACAACTGTTGAACGGATTCATGGCAAGAACTCGCAAAGCGATGCGCGCCGACAGGCGGCGAAGCGCGAAACAACGGGAAGCCGGGCAAGTAGCCGGCGCGATGTCTGGGGGGCGGGGCGTCGCCGGGGGGCGACACGATCGTGCGGATTACATCGGTCTGTAGTGTTGGGCGGGTCGGAAACCACGCCGAATGGGCGTTGTGTGGGCGCGAATTATCACATCCGGAGCGAGCATGGCCAAACGCCGGTCAACCGGCTTCGCCTTGTTCCTGGCGGTCACGGGGCAATATCCGCCTCCCGCCGCCGATGGGACGGTAGCCAGACAAGCAGCCCGGAGGCGCGCAGCGAGTCCGGGGGGTTATCGCGACGGCCGGGTCCCGGACTCGCTGCGCTCCTCCGGGCTACGACACCCTCCCCTACTCGAACTCCATCGCCCGGAACACCCTACCCGCGTTGACCCGGGCCAGTTCCTCCGAGGTGTGCAGGTGCAGGTAGGGGGACTGGTCGACCTGGTAGGCGTCCTCCAGGGTGCCGCCGCGTTTGATCACCTCGGCGATCCGGGCGCGCAGGTGGATGAGGTAGTCCCGGGTGTACTTGGTCACCTCGGCCAGGTTGGTGGGGCCGCCGTGGCCGGGGATGATGATCTCGGCGCCCAGGGCGGCGAACTTGTCCCAGGTGGCTATCCACTTGGCGGTGTCGGTGTCCTCGAACACCGGCAGCATGCGCACGTGGAAGGCGGTGTCGCCGGAGATGACCAGCTTCTTCTCCGGCAGCCAGACCATCAGGTCGCCGTGGCTGTGGGAGGGGCCCAGGCGCAGCACCTGGATCTTCCAGCTGCCCATGGCGAGGTCCAGCTTGTCGTCGACGATCAGGTCCGGCAGGGTCACCTCGGTCTTGAAGGCCTTCTCGCGCTGGCGTGAGCGCATGACTTCCAGCACCTCGTAGCCGTTCTTCTCGATCTCCTTGAGGGCGTCCCGGTGGGCGACGATCTTGGCACCCTGGGCCTTCCAGTAGCCGGAGCCGTGCACCGCGTGGCCCTGGCTGTTTTCCAGCACTACGTATTTCACCGGCTGCTTGGTGCGTTTCTTGATCTCCTCGTGGAGGGACTGGGCCAGCAGGTAGTTGTCGCCGGCGTTCATGACCAGCACGCCGTCCTCGGTGATGATGAAGGACAGGTTGTTGTTGTGCCCGGAGTTGTCGTAGGTGCCCGGGGCGGTGGCGCCGATGGCGGACCAGACGCCGGGGATCACCTCCTCGGGCAGGCTGTAGAGGAAGGAGTCGGGGGCCTTGTCCAGCCAGCGCACCGGCAACCCGGCCTGTTTCCATTTGAAGAAACCGTCGGCGTAGTTCTGGACCTTGGCGTAGCCCATCTTGCCCAGGGTCTCCGCCGCCAGGGGGCTGCGCTGGCTGACGCCGCAATACACGACGATGGGGGTGTCGCGGTCCGGCACGGTGGACTCGATCTGGTATTCCAGCAGGCCGCGCTCGATGTTGAAGAACCGGGGCGCGTCCATGAAGCCGCTCTGCGCCAGCTCCGCCGGGGTGCGCACGTCGATCACCACGGTGTCGGGCCGGGCCTGGATCTGGGCGCGCAGGCTGGCGGTGTCGAGATTGGCGATGCGCTTGTTGACCCCATCCAACATGGCCTGGGCGGCCTGGGTCAGGGCGGGGGCCTCCTGGGCCCGGGCCGGGACATGGCACAAGGTCAGAAACAAGGCGCCGGCCGACAGCAGGAGCCTGGAAAACAGCGGGTGGCGACATTGGCTTGGCGTCATGGCGGCGACCTCCTCGGAAGATCAAGCACATTCGAGTGCTTGGAAGCGCAAAGATTCCGGCGCCGGCCGAAACCTTCACCGGCGCGTCTATCCGACCTTGTCAGCGCCGCAGGCGGCGGCGCGTCTCAGCAGCAGGGCGCGCTCCCGGCTGGGCTTGTCGTAGGCGACACTGTGCAACTCGTTGGCGAAGTCCAGTTCGACAGCATGGTCGCTATCACCGCGTTCGCCATGAACCTCATGTTCCGCGACGGTGCATCGGTGATCATCGACCAGATAGCAGGCGTGGCTTCTAACAACGCCGCCAACCTCCTGGCGACGGGTATCCCCTTGGGTGAGCCGATGATCTTCACGTCGCCTCGTGTGGTCG